>JAPPGB010000129.1 GCA_028821475.1 Spirochaetaceae bacterium | reverse complement strand
GCCGGGCGGGATTCGCACCCGCTGAGCGACAGCGCCTTTCCACGGCGCACGCAATAGATCAAAGTTAGTCGTACATACGATGTCAAATGGAATGCGACAGAAAGCATCATGTACGTCACTCGGTTGCGCGGTGTGGATGCCAATTATGTCGGCGAGTCTCTCGATCAGTCTGGGGCGACCGAACTCTTGTTCAAAGTATGAAGCGGAGTCTATCGGGTCTGTAGATTTGTAACCGCGCAAGTCGTTCGCGAGGATCTTACCGAGCTCACCCCAGAGGGGTACGGGCTGCTGATTCGGAAGCATGGCGTTCCGTGACATACCGGCGCCAACAATGGGGATCCACCTTCCGGTGACCAAGTGTTGGAGGAGTGGCGCAGGGAGTTTCCGGAGGTAGTGTGATGTCATCTTGCTAATGCTACCATCGATTTCGCGAAGAAGATAGTCCAAGACAGTGTCGGACGACGGAGGAGTCGGGTCGTACTTCGAACATGGCGACATAGCACCACAAAGGAGGGCGGAGAGCAAGTGGGCATGAGGGTGCGCGAGTTAGGTGGAGGTTCGGCCGCGGCGCACCTGTTTCATGCCCGGGGAGTCCCACTTGGGACCGGCTACTATAGCAACTTCAGTTTACCTGCCAATGTTCATGCTGTGCGTAGACGCCAACCGGGGCTACACCGCGAAGGAGCCAGTCCGGTTGTGCCGCATATGCGAGTGCCGGGGCGTGGATCTGGAACTACGACCATCGCGCGCGACACCGGCACCTCCAGCCAGACGGTGCGCGGCTACTTCGAGGTCCTGGAGGATACGCTGCAGGACGGTTTCTGCCGGGGTACCGCAGGCGGCCGAAGCGTCGGGTGGTGGCGGCGCCGAAGTTCTACTTCGGGGACGTGGGAGTGGTGAACTTCCTGGCCCGGCGCGGGGCGCTGCAGCCGGGCGGCGAGCTGTTCGGCAAGGCGTTCGAGAACTGGGTGTTCCATGAGCGAAGGCGGTCAGCCGGGTGCGCGCGGATCACGGCAAGGGGTTGCGCGAGCTGAAGGCCGATCATCCCGAGACCGGCCGCCGCATCGTCGTGTCCCTGGACCCGCACGACCGCACCACGGAGGACGGCATCGACCTGCTCCACCACACCACCTTCCTGCAGCAACTCTGGCAAGGCGCGCTGTTCTGAGCCAGTACGCGTGGGCAGCCGCGGTCAGTAGCGCGTGGGGAGAGCCTGATCCGGTTATCCGCCGGTTTGGGCGATGCGCCGAGCCATCCACTCGATGTAGGCGGTCCGTGTCATCTTCCGGCGTCGCGCTTCGCCGTCGATGAACGCTGCAACGCCCTCGTCGAGCGTGAGACTCGCACGCACGCTACGGCCCGACAGGCGGATCAAGGGGACGGAGACCAGAGTGTACCCAGTGGGCGTTTCGATCTTTTCGATACTGGTCGGTGCCGCGATCGGCTCACCGTCTCGCTCGGTCTCATTCACGTAGTCGCGTAGTGCTTCCTCGGCATGCAGCAATGCCTCGTCCACTGTCGTACCCATGGCGACTATGCCGGGAAGATCCGGAAACGAGACGCCATAGGAGCCTTGCTCTCCGTCGATCCAGGCTGGATATCTGGTCATGCGCACATCCTCCTCGAGTCAGGGGTGCTTGGGGAGTTGGTGGGTGCGGATCTTGGCTTCGTCGAGGGTGACGCCGAGGCCGGGGCCGAGGGGGACGTTGAGGCAGCCGTCGCTCAGGGGCGGGGCCAGGTCGGCGGCCTGCGGGCCGGCGAGCAGCAGGTCGTGCAGCATCAGCTCGGTGAACTCGACGCCGTGGCGCAGTGAGCGGGTGGCGGCGGCCAGGTGCAGCTTGGCGGCGACCTTGACGCCCAGCCCCCAGGCGGTGCCGATGACGCACTCCAGGCCGGCGGCCTCGGCGACCGCGGCAATCTTCTTGGACTGGTACAGGCCGCCCGCCTTGGCGATCTTGATGTTGATCACGTCGGCCGCCTCGGCGCGGACGATCTGCACCACGTCGTGCGGCGTGTAGGCGGACTCGTCGGCCTCGATCAGCACGTCCACCGCCGCGCGCACCTGGGCCATGCCGGCAAGGTCCCACTTCGGGACCGGCTGCTCCAGCAGCTCCAGGCCGACGCCGCGGCGCTCGCACAGGCGGCACAGGCGGATCGCCTCCTTCGGCGAGTAGCCCTGGTTGGCGTCGGCGCGCAGCACGATCTGTGGCCCCACCGCGTCGCGAATCGCCGCCAGCCGGTCGGCGTCCTCCTCCGGGATGGCGCCCACCTTGGCCTTGAAGCCGCGCACGCCCTGCGCCACCCACTCCACGCACTGGCGCGCCATGCCGTCGGGGGTGCCGCCGGCCACCTCCATCACCGCCAGCACCTGCCGCCGCCGGCTGCCGCCGATCAGGTTGCACACCGGCACGCCGAGCGCCTTGCCGAGCAGGTCGTGCAGCGCCAGGTCGATGCCGCTCTTGGCGCACGAGTTGCCGGGGAAGTCGATCCGTGCGAGGAGATGCTCGCGGTCGAACGGATCCTCGCCGAGCAGCGCCGGCCCTAGGTACAGGTCGATGGCGCTCTGCACCTCCTCCACCGGCTCGCCGAAGAAGCCGATGTCGGTACACGCCTCGCCCACCCCCGTGATGCCGGCGTCGGTGTCGACCTCCACGATCACGTACTCCAGCGACCGCTCCGGCCGGTGCGGCGTGAGCCGCGTCCTGCCCCACCCCCGCTTGGTGCCGCCGCGCTCGGTCGAGTAGGGCACCGGCGCCAGCGGCAACGACACCGCCCTGCTGCGAACCGCACTGATCACCATCACGAACCTCCGCGCAACCTGCCTCGGTACACTACAATGAGAGGCCGGGGACCTGCTTGAGAGGGAGGGCGGTGATACGGTCGCCGAGCGGGTACTCCAGGTCGCCCGGATAGATCGCCCACAGATGGGCCAGCCCCAGGTCATCCGATACCACGTGCATCGAACGGGTCGTCCGGGGCGCGTCGGAACACTTGAACTCGAATCCGTACCGTTTGCCGCCGCGCAGCAGCATCAGGTCGAGCTCCGCGCCGCGCTGGGTGCGATAGAAATACGCCTCGTGCCCGCCGTGGGCAAGGAGCGTCTGTTCCACCGCGAACCCCTCCCAACTTGCGCCGTAGACCGGGTGCATCGGCAACTGTTCGGGATCGTCGATGCCGAGCAGCGAGTGCACGATGCCGCTGTCGCGCAGGAAGACGCGCGGCGACTTGACCAGGCGTTTGCCGACATTCTCGAACCACGGCGGCAACACCCGGATCATGAAGGTGCCGGCGAGCAGATCCCGGTAGTGGTTCACGGCGGGTACGCTCAAGGCCATCGACCGGGCGAGTTCGCTGGCGTTCCAGAGCTGGCCATGCCGGTGCGCGAGCATCCGCCAGAAACGACCGAGGGCTTCGGGAGCGACCCTCGAGCCCAGGCCGGGAATGTCGCGCTCCAGGAACGTGCGGGTGAAGGATCGCATCCACCGGGTCCACGCCGGGGCCGACGGGGCCAGCCAGGCGCGCGGGAAGCCGCCGCGCATCCAGAGCTGATCCTGATGCGCCGGCCCCACTTCGGACAGGGAGAATCCGCCCACGTCCACGAACAGGATGCGGCCGGCGAGAGTCTCGGAGATCCCGCGAACCAGGTCCCAGGACGCACTGCCAAGCAGGAGGAAGGCCGCCTTCCGCGCCGGGTCGTCGGCGATCGGGCGCAGCGTTTCGAACAGGGTTGGCAGGCGCTGCACTTCGTCGATCACCACCAGGCCCTCGCGACCGCCCAGCAACCGCTCGGGAGTACTCGACAGCGCCTCCCGCACGGCGGTACGTTCCAGGTCGAGCACCACGGAGCCGCCGGGCCAGGCGCCGGCGACCTGCCCGGCGAGGGTCGTCTTACCGACCTGGCGGGCTCCAAGCAACGCAACGATCGGAGCCTCGGCAAGATTCTGCCGGATCGTCCGAACCAGCCTCAGGCGTTCAATATAATGTTGATTATCCAATGACAACAATGCAATATACTACAATGACAGGGGGAGCGGATGACCGATCAAGAGCGGTACCTGTTCGATCTGCAGGGTTACCTGGTGGTCCCGGAGGCGCTCACCGCCGGCCAGGTGGTGAGCCTGAACGCAGCGCTCGACGAACGCATCGCGGGTGAGATGGCGCCGGAAGAGAGGACCCGAAGGTGGTTCCTGGACCTGCTGTCGTGGGGGCAGCCGTTCGTGGACCTGCTCGACAACCCGCGGGTGGAGCCGTACCTGGCCGAGATCCTGGGCGACGGGTTTCGCGCCGACCACCTCTACGTCGATGTGATTCGCGGCGGGCTGAGCCCCATCGGCGCCACCCTGCACGGCGGCGGCACGCCGTTCGACCGGGTCAACTTCTACGACTTCCGCAACGGCCGCATGTACAGCGGGCTGTTCGTGGTGGCCTACAACCTGGCGGACGTGGGGCCGGAGGACGGCGGCTTCGCCTGCGTGCCCGGCAGCCACAAGAGCAACTACCCGTTCCCGGCCGAGTGGCGCGACCTTACCGACCGGCAGCCGTTCGTGGAGCGGATCACCGGCCCGGCCGGTACCGCCGTGCTGTTCACCGAAGCGCTCACCCACGGCCCGCTGCCGTGGTCCGGCAGCCACGAGCGCCGCACCCTGTTCTACAAGTACCACCACCGCGGCGGCGCCTGGAGTCACAACTACCCGGCAGCCGACGGGCTCACCGTCACCGAACGCCAGCGCAAGATCCTGCAGCCGCCGAGCAAACACTACCGCGACGCAGGTTGAACGGGCTGCGCGAACGCCACCGTACGGTGCCTGACGCAGCTCCCGTGGGCAGGGTTGTTCGTGCGCCTCTGCGTGCTCCTCGCGAATGGGGCCGATAGTGACTTCGCCGCTGCCGGCAGCCGGGGTCAGTGCTGCTTGGGGAGTTCGTGGGTGCGGATCTTGTCCTCGTCGAGGGTGACGCCGAGGCCGGGGCCGAGGGGGACGTTGAGGCAGCCGTCGCTCAGGGGCGGGGCCAGGTCGGCGGCCTGCGGGCCGGCGAGCAGCAGGTCGTGCAGCATCAGCTCGGTGAACTCGACGCCGTGGCGCAGTGAGCGGGTGGCGGCGGCCAGGTGCAGCTTGGCGGCGACCTTGACGCCCAGCCCCCAGGCGGTGCCGATGACGCACTCCAGGCCGGCGGCCTCGGCGACCGCGGCAATCTTCTTGGACTGGTACAGGCCGCCCGCCTTGGCGATCTTGATGTTGATCACGTCGGCCGCCTCGGCGCGGACGATCTGCACCACGTCGTGCGGCGTGTAGGCGGACTCGTCGGCCTCGATCAGCACGTCCACCGCCGCGCGCACCTGGGCCATGCCGGCAAGGTCCCACTTCGGGACCGGCTGCTCCAGCAGCTCCAGGCCGACGCCGCGGCGCTCGCACAGGCGGCACAGGCGGATCGCCTCCTTCGGCGAGTAGCCCTGGTTGGCGTCGGCGCGCAGCACGATCTGTGGCCCCACCGCGTCGCGAATCGCCGCCAGCCGGTCGGCGTCCTCCTCCGGGATGGCGCCCACCTTGGCCTTGAAGCCGCGCACGCCCTGCGCCACCCACTCCACGCACTGGCGCGCCATGCCGTCGGGGGTGCCGCCGGCCACCTCCATCACCGCCAGCACCTGCCGCCGCCGGCTGCCGCCGATCAGGTTGCACACCGGCACGCCGAGCGCCTTGCCGAGCAGGTCGTGCAGCGCCAGGTCGATGCCGCTCTTGGCGCACGAGTTGCCGGGGAAGTCGATCCGTGCGAGGAGATGCTCGCGGTCGAACGGATCCTCGCCGAGCAGCGCCGGCCCTAGGTACAGGTCGATGGCGCTCTGCACCTCCTCCACCGGCTCGCCGAAGAAGCCGATGTCGGTACACGCCTCGCCCACCCCCGTGATGCCGGCGTCGGTGTCGACCTCCACGATCACGTACTCCAGCGACCGCTCCGGCCGGTGCGGCGTGAGCCGCGTCCTGCCCCACCCCCGCTTGGTGCCGCCGCGCTCGGTCGAGTAGGGCACCGGCGCCAGCGGCAACGACACCGCCCTGCTGCGAACCGCACTGATCACCATCACAAACCTCCGCGCAACCTACCCCGGAACACTACAATGAAAGACCGGGAATCTGCGCCATCGTGTGCGGCGATCCGGCGTGCGTGGCCCTGTCCGGGGTGCGCGACTCGAACTTGGGCGTCGCTCGCCGAACAAGCCGGGGTCGGTGCACGCCTCGCCGCCGCCGGTCCCCCCGGTAGCTCCCCGCACGGCGGTCAGCCGCGGTGATGGCAGGCCAGGAGGTGCCGCGGCGCCACTTCGCGCAGCGGCGGCTCCTCCTCGGCGCAGCGGCGGTCGGCCAGCGGACAGCGGGTCCGGAACCGGCAGCCGCTCGGCGGCGCCAGCGGACTCGGCACGTCGCCGGCGAGCACCATGCGCTTCTTCCGCACCCGCGGGTCCGGCACCGGCACCGCCGACAGCAGCGCCTCGCTGTACGGATGCAGGGTACCGGCAAAGAACCGGTCGGTAGGAGCGGTTTCGACGATCTTGCCGAGATACATCACCGCGATGACGTCGCTGACGTGCTCGATCACCGACAGGTCGTGGGCCACGAACAGGCTGGTGAGCTCCAGTTCCTCCTGCAGGTCGAGCAGCAGGTTGAGGATCTGCGATCGGATCGACACGTCAAGCGCCGACACCGGCTCGTCACACACGATCAGGCGCGGCTCCAAGGCGATGGCACGGGCAATTCCCAAGCGTTGCCGCTGGCCGCCGGACAGCTCGTGCGGGTAGCGGTCGGCGAAGTCGGCGGACAGGTTCACCCGGTCCAGGATCGCCGCCACCCGCTCGCGGAGATCCGCCCGCTTGCACAGGCCGTGCACCAGCAGCGGCTCCCCCAGGATGCGGCGCGCCGAGTGGTGCGGATTGAGCGACGAATAGGGATCCTGGAAGATCATCTGGGCCACGGTCCGAAACCGCCGCAGTTCGGCTCCGGCGAGGCCGTCGGTATCGGTGCCGTCGACGATCACGCGCCCTGAATCGGGTTGCTCCAGGTGCACGATCACTCGTGCCGTCGTGGTCTTGCCGCAGCCCGACTCGCCGACCAGCCCCAGCGTGGTGCCGCGGTCGACCGCGAAGCTCACGCCGTCGACTGCCTTTACCTCGCCCACCCGGCGCAGGAAGATGCCCTTCCTGACCGGGAAATACTTGCGCAGACCGCGAACGGCCAGGAACTCGGCGTCGCGGCCGGCAGCCGTTTCCCGCCGCCGCGGCGCCGCGCGTGCCGGCGGCCGGGCATGTTCGCTCATGCGGACCGCTCCTGCGCGGCGAGCGCGTCGATGCGGCGGCAGCGCACCAGGTGGCCCGCGCCGGCCGGTTCCAGCGGCGGCTCGCTGCCCAGGCAGACGTCGGCAACGGCGTGCGGGCAGCGTGCGAAGAACTTGCAACCCGGCTCCAGGTCGAGCAGATCCGGGACCGAGCCGGGGACCGTGAACAGGCGGCTCTTGCGCGCATCGCGGCCGCGCTGCGGGAGCGAACGCAGCAGCCCCTGGGTGTAGGGGTGGCCGGGACGCGCGAACAGCTCGTCGACCGCGGCATGCTCCACCACGCTGCCGGCGTACATCACCGCCACGCGCCCGGCGGTCTCCGCCACCACGCCCAGGTCGTGCGTGATCAGCATCACCGCCATGCCGATGCGCCGCTGCAGGTCCTGAAACAGCTCCAGCACCTGCGCCTGGATGGTGACGTCCAGGGCGGTGGTCGGTTCGTCCGCGATCAGGAGTTGGGTCTCGCCGCCGGCCAGCGCGATGGCGATCATCACCCGTTGGCGCATGCCCCCGGAGAGGTGGTGCGGGTAGTTCGCGATGCGCTGCTCCGGCGACGGGATGCCGACCATGCGCAGCAACTCCACCACCCGCTCCCGGCGCTCGCCGCGGCTCAGCTCGCGGCGATGAGCGACCAGCACCTCGCCGATCTGGTTGCCGATCCGGTACGCCGGGTTGAGGCTGGTCATCGGCTCCTGGAACACCATGGTGATCTGCCGCCCGCGCACGCGGCGCATCTCCGCCTCCGGTAGCGCCAGCAGGTCGCGCCCCTCCAGCAGGACTTCACCGGCCACGATCGCCCCCGGGCGCGGCACCAGGCGCAGGATGCTGCGCGCGGTCATGGTCTTGCCGCAGCCGGATTCCCCGACCACGCCGAGCACTTCGCGCCGGTCCACCGACAGGTCCACGCCGTCCACCGCGCGCAGCACGCCGCGCTCGGTGAAGAAGTGGGTGTGCAGGCCGCGAATCGCCAGCAGGCGTTCCGCCTCCGGCGGCGACTGGGTGCCGGCCGAGCCGTGCGCCTCCGCGGAGGCGACGTCCGCTTCAGCCATGGCGCGCGCCCTCCCGCACCCGGCGCAGCTTGGGGTCGAACCGGTCGCGCAGCCCGTCCCCGATCAGGTTCATGCCCATCACCGCCAGGGTGATCATGGCGCCGGGGATCACCATCAGCCACGGCGCGGTGCGCACGAACTCGCGCGCATTGCTGAGGATGTTGCCCCAGCTCGGCGCCGGCGGCGGCGTGCCGATGCCGAGAAAGCTCAGGCCCGCCTCGGCCAGGATGGCGTCGGCGAAACCGAGCGACACCTGCACCACCGCCGGCGCGTAGGCGTTGGGCAGAATGTGTCCCACCAGGATGCGCACGTTGGGGATGCCCGACACCCGCGCGGCGTCGACGTAGTCCATCTCCTTCACTTCCAGCACCGACGCGCGCACCACCCGAACGAGACGCGGCGCGTTGATGATGGTGAACGCGATCACCACGTTGAATTCCGCCGGGCCGAGCGCCGCCATCAGCATGATGCCGAGCACCAGCCCCGGAAACATCACCACCCCGTCGACCACCCGGCTGATCAGTTGATCCGCCACCCGGTAGTAGCCGGCCAGCAGGCCGAGCGCGCCGCCCGCCACGGCGGCGAACAGCGTGGCCAGCGCGCCCACGCGCAGCGAGATGCGCGAGCCGTGAATCACCCGCGTCAGCACGTCGCGGCCCAGCTCGTCGGTGCCGAACGGGTGCGCGCGGCTCATCGGCAGCAGCTTCTGCGAGGTGTCGATGGCGATCGGATCGTACGGCGTGAGGTGCGGGGCCGCCAGCGCCATCACGCAGATCGGCAGCATGATGATGACGCCGATGGTCAGCAGCCGGTTGCCGAGCAGGCGCCGCAACCCCACGCGCCAGCCGCGCGGCGCCGCCGGTGCGGGCTGCCGTGCCGCGGGCTGCGGCGGCGCGGGCGCCGGCGATGCGGCGCTACTCATAGCGCACCCGCGGGTTGATCAGGCTGTAGGAGATGTCCACCAGCAGGTTTGCCGCCAGCGCGATCAGCGTCAGGTACGCCATGCCGCCCTCCAGCGTGGCGTAGTCGCGGCGCACCGCGGCGTCGGTGATCAGCCGTCCCAGGCCGGGGATCGCGAACACCACTTCGATGATCACCGAGCCGCCGAGGGTAAGCGCGAACGCCAGCCCGACGATGGTGGTGATCGACATCAGGCCGTTGCGCAGCGCGTGCTTGTAGATCACCTTGCCCTCGGTCAGGCCCTTGGCGCGCGCCGCGACGATGTACTCCTGGCCGAGCACCTCCAGCATGCTGGTGCGGGTGATGCGCATCAGCAGCGCCAGTTGGCTCACGCTCAGCGCCAGCACCGGCAGCACCAAGCGGCGCAGCCACTCCCAGAACCCGAACGACAGGTCGCGGTAGCCGGCGGGCGGCAGCCAGCCGAGCGTGACGGCGAACAGCAGAATGAACAGGAACCCCAGCCAGAACGACGGTATCGAGACGCCCAGAATGGAGATCACCATGCTGGCGTGATCCAGGGCGGAGTCGCGCCGGGTGGCGGCCAGCACCCCGGCGGGCACGGCCAGCAGCACGGTGAGCAGTGTCGACAGGCCGGCGATGCTCAGCGTCACCGGGAAACGCTCGGCGATCACGGCCGCCACCGGCTTCTCGTAAAAGATCGACTGGCCGAAGTTGCCGCTGAGCACCCTCGGCAGCCAGTGCAGGTATTGGATCAGCACCGGGCGGTCCAGGCCCATCTCGCGGGCCACCGCGTCGACCTGCTCCGCCGACACCGACTGGTGGCCGAGCAGCGCCCACACCGGGTTGCCCGGCACCAGCCTGGTGAGGATGAAGATCAGCGTTATGGCAACGAAGATGGTCGGGATGAAGGCCAGCAGCCGCCTCCCGATGTAGCCCCACATACGCCTGCGCCGCGTGCTAGTGCGCGATCACGTCCGCGTGCGCGCCAGCGGCGGCGGCCCGCGCACGCCTTGGCCGTTGAACGTGTTCACGCCCGGTGCGCGAAGCGCGCGGCCGGCACACCGCGATCGGCGGCGTGTCGGCCGGCGCCGGCACCATGCGCCCTTTGCTACTCGTCAATCCACACGTGGTGCAACGTCGGGTTGCCCAAGGCCAGGTAACCCTCCGGGTCCTGTATCACGTCGCGCCTGGCGAACAGCCGGTACTGGTAGCCGAGGTTGATGGTGGCCACCTTGTTGTAGAACTCGCACTGCAGCGCTTCGCCGAGGGCATAGCGCGCGTCGAATTCGGTCTCCGCGGCCAGACCGCGGAACACTTCCTCGGTCTCGTCGTGGTAGTAACCCACCTCCGTCGACGGAAAGGTCCCGTTGAACTCCGGGTGGTAGAGCGATGGATCGATCCAGTACCCGCCGGAGGTGTAGATGTTGAGCTCGTTGGGATCGCGCCGCTTGGCCACCCAGGTCTGCACGTCGTACTGCACCATCTCGGCGTTGATGCCGATCGACTGCAACTGCTCGGCGATTGACAGGCCGGTGCGCACGTGGCTCTCCGAGCTGGAGATGGTCTGGATGATCACCTTCTCGCCCGCGTAGTCGGAGGCGGCCAGGTACTCGCGCGCCTTGTCGGCGTCCACCTGGTTGTAGAGATCCGCACAGGCGTCCGTGTTGTAGGCGCTCTCCGGCGGATAGAAGCTCGGATTGACGGTGGCGAACTCGGGGTCGGCCACCGCTGCCGCCACCACTTTCTCCGCGTCCATGATGGCCTGCACGGCGCGCCGGAAGTTGATGTCGGCGGTGGGCCCATGCTGGTGGTTGAACATCATGTACAGCAGTACGCCGGGTCCGTTCTTGACCGGCACGACGCCGTCGGCGCCGGCGAGCCGCTGGAACTCCGCGTCGGGGACGCCGGTGATGATGTCGTACTCACCCGATTCCAGCCCGGCTACGCGGGTCGACGCTTCCGGCACGATCCAGAACAGCAACTCGTCCGGATAGGCTATCTTGTTTCCCGTCTGGTAATCAGGCGCATCGTCGCGGGCCGTGTAGTCGGCGAACCGCTCCAGGCGCACGAACTGGTCCTCGCGGTACTCGACGAACCGGTAGGGGCCGGTGCCGACCACTTCACTGAGCGTGCCCGCCTCCGGTGACGCCTCGGCCACCTCCTTGGGCATGATCACCGCCTTGTTCTCGTCGGATCCGAGCAGCAGCAACAGAAAGCGTCCCTTGGGGCTCGAGAAGTGCATCGACAGGGTGTGATCGTCGGTGATCTCGAATCGTTCCAGCTCGTCGAGGGCCGGTCCCTTCGGACCCACGCGCCGCCAGCGCTCCAGCGATGCCACCACGTCCTCGGCGGTCAGCTCGTCGCCGTTGTGAAACTTGACCCCCGGGCGCAACCGGATGGTCCACACGGTGCCGTCGTCGCTGGCCTCCCACGAGTCGGCCAGTTCCGGTGCGGCGTCGAATTCCCGGGTAAAGCCGAACAGTCCCTCAAACACGTGCCCCATGATGTGCGGCAACGGGTGCGACACCGTGGACTGCCAGTCCAGCGTATGCGGCGCTCCCGGTATCGCAACGTCGAGCGTGCCGCCGTACTTCGGCCCCTGCGACGCCGCGCTGGCGGTCTCCTCCGCGGGACTGCCCCACACGCCGCCCACCACAACCAGTCCTGCGATGAACCCAACCACGAATGCTTTCATGGCTACCTCCTGTATAGCGCGTGACGATAGTACGGCCCGCACCGGCTGTCAAATCGACTGCCGTCTTCCCGGTCTCGCCGGGGAGATCCGCAGTCGTCGCGCCGCTATGCGCCGGTGGCGGGGCGGGGGCGGCCGGGGCCGGCGAGGCGGGGGTCGAGCAGGTCGCGCAGGGCGTCGCCGAGCATGTTGATGCCGTAGATCACCACGGTCAGGCAGACGCCGGGCCACATCGCCAGGGCCGGCTTGCGCTCCAGGTAGCGGCGGCCTTCGCCGCTGAGCATGCCGCCCCAGCTCGGCACGTCCAGGGGCAGGCCGAAGCCGAGGAAGCTGAGGCTCGCCTCCGCCAGGATCGCCCACCCCAGGCTGACGCTGTAGATCACGATCAGCGGGCCCAGGATGTTGGGCACGACGTGGCGCACGATGATGCCCAGGTGGGACTGCCCGACCGCCCGCGCGGCCTCGAAGTAGTCGTTCTCCTTGATGCCGATCACCGCGCCGCGCACCACGCGGGTCCAGCGGATGCCGGTGAAGATGCCGATGACCAGGATGATCTGCAGTTGTCCGCGGCCGACCATACTCATCACGGTGAGCAGCACCAGCAGCTCGGGGAACGACATCCAGGCGTCCACGAACCGTTGCGTGATCACGTCGAAGCGGCCGCCGAAGTAGCCGGACGGCACCCCGACCAGCGCCGCCACCGCCACGGTGACGGTGGTGGCGGCCAGGCCGACCAGCATCGAGATGCGCGCGCCGTAGATCAGGCGGCTGAGAATGTCGCGGCCCACCTGGTCGGCGCCGAGCAGGTAGCGCGCCGACGGGGCGGCGAACCGGTCGGGCAGGCTCTTTTCGTCCATGCCGTAGGGGGCGAGCAGGTCGGCGAAGATTCCGCACACCAGCAGCATGAGCACGATGACCGCGCCCACCACCCCCAGCCGCTTCTCGCGCATGAAGCGGCGCACAAAGGCGCTCGCCGCGCCGCGCTCGTTCGGCCCTTGGCGCACGGTCAACGGTAGCGGACGCGCGGGTCGAGAAACGCGTACGACAGGTCGACCAGCAGGTTGGCGCCGACCACGGCCACCGCGAACACCAGGTTCACGCCCGACACCAGCGCGTAGTCGCGCACCTTGAGCGCGTCCACCATCAGCCGCCCGGTGCCCGGCAGGGCGAAGATCGATTCGATGATCACGGCGCCGCCGATCAGCACGGTCAGGTCCGCGCCCACGATCGTCACCACCGGGATCAGCGCGTTCTTGAGCGCGTGGCCGACCACTACCAGCCGCTCGCGCAACCCCTTGGCATAGGCGGTGCGGATGAAGTCCTGGCGCAGCACTTCCAGCATCATGGTGCGCGTCATCCGCATCGTGGTGCCGGCCATCACCATGCCGAGGATGAACGCCGGCAGGATGAACATGCGCAGGTTGCCGATCGGGTCGCGCGCCAGCGGCACCAGCTCCAGCGGCGGCGACCACCCCCACCACAGCGACGCGTACAGGATCACCAGCGTCGCCACCCAGAAGCTCGGCGCGGCCACGAACAGGATCGCCAGGCTGCGCCCGGCGTAGTCGCCCACCGTGTCCTGCCGCAGCGCCGAGTAGATGCCCACCGGCAGGCCGATCGCCACCGACACCGCGATCGCCAGCAGGCCCAGCTCGATGGTCACCGGCAGCCGTCCCAGGATGAGCGGCACCACCGGCTGCCCCGAGTTCATCGAGATGCCCAGGCTGCCGCGCAGCAGCAGGTCGCCCCACCAGCGGACGTACTGCACGTGCAGCGGGGCGTCCAGCCCGAACGCGCGCTCCAGGGCCGCGCGGTCCACCGTGCCGCCGAGCACCGCCAGCCGCGCCATCACCGTGTCCACCATGTCGCCGGGCACCAGCCGCAGCAGCAGGAACACGATGGTCGCCACCAGGAACAGGGTGGGGATGGTGAGCAGCAGGCGGCGGACTACATAGCGCAACATCGGCGCGGCGGCGCGCAGGCCGCGGCGGACCGCGGCGAAACACCGGTTGCACTCCAGCGGCGATGCATCCCGGCAGGTTGGCTCGCTCCTCGCTCACCCATGGCCGATCGGCTCGTTCGCCGCGCCTTGCCGGCCGGGCGCCGCGCCGCTCTCGGCGCGATGCCGGCTACCGCCACGGTCTATCGGGATCCTGCCTGCCTGGCGCCTACTCGTGGCCCATCCGAGCCTTCAGCCCCTGGTCGACCCACAGGTACGGCAGCAGGTACACGGCGCCCTCCATGGCGGCGCCGAGCTGGCCGGTGTAACCCTTCAGCCACGGCTGGTGCATCATGCCGATCGGGCTGAGCGGCCACGACACCGACCACATCTCGCCGATGTAGTGCAGGTCCACCGCGCGCACCAGCGCGGTCATCGTCTCGTTGTCGGTCGCCGCCGCGATCTGATCCATGAGCGCGTTGAACGCCGCGTCGGTGACGCCGTGGTACAGGCCGGGTTCGCCGTAAAAGCGGTAGCGCATCGAGGCGTAGGCATCGTAGGGGGCGTGCCGGCAGCAGCCCGCCGTGATGCCGCCGTGCGATCCCGCGCTCAGCCGGTCCTGCATGGTGGTGCCGTCGGGCAGCTCGTTCACCTCGACGTCCACCCCGATCTGCTCGAAGTAGGTGGTGACCGCCTGCGCGAGGTCGACGTCGTGGCCCCAGGCGGTGGTCACGTCCCAGCCGGCCGTGAACCGCGTGCCGTCCGCGCCGCGCGGGTAGCCGGCCTCGTCCAGCAGCCGCTCCGCCTCTTCCGGGTCGTACTCGTACTGCCACTTGATGTCGTCCGGCCACTCTGCGTAGGGCACGTTCATGCCGCCCGTGAGCGTGCTCACGTAGCCGTACGGGGTGGGATCGCCCTTGCCGTCGTAGTACAGGTCGTTGAGCTCGGCGGCGTTGATCGCCTTCTGCATCGCGATGCGCACGTTCTTGTCGTCGAACGGCGGCCGGTCCATGCGGAACGTGAAGGTGGTGGACTGCTCGCCGGGAATCGCCACCTCCACCAGCTCCGGGTTGGTCTGAGCGAGCGTCCTGCGCTGCTCGAAGGTGAGCGAGCTCCAGTACATGCCCGGCAGCGCCACCCGTCCGCTGCGAAACGCCGCCACCCGCGCCTCCGGCTCCGGGATCACGAAGTACTTGACCTCGTCCGCGTACGGGAGCTGGTTGCCGGGATGCAGCGGGTCGGAGTTCCAGTAGCCCGGGTTGCGGCTGTAGGTGACCGACGATCCGGGCACGAAGTCGGTGAGCATGAACGGGCCGGTGCCGACCACGTTGCGCCAGTCGCTCATGTCGCCGTGGGCGCGGATCACCTCCGGGGCCACCATGAAGTTCGGGCACCGGTTGGCGCACAGGATCTGGTCCAGGGTGTCGAGCGCCGGCGTGTGCGTCTTGATCACGAACGTCCACCGGTCGGGGGCTTCGATCGACTCGTAGGGGATCTGTCCCGTCTTCCACCACGCCGGGCCGCCGCCCTTCTCGCTGAACTCTTCCAGGCCCCAGTTGCGCTGAAAGGTGAACAGCACGTCGTGGGCGTCGAACTCGCGCCCGGCCACCTCGCCCTTGTCCTGCCAGTGGATGCCGCGCCGGATGCGGAACGTGTAGGTCTTGAGATCGGGAGACACCTCCCAGCTCTCGGCCAGCTCTCCTGCCGTTTCGGGAAGGCTGATGTAGCGCGACGGCTCGCCGCCGGCGCCGGCCCTGAACGCCCAATTCAGGTCGCCGAGCCGCTCGAACACCGGTTCCTGCCCGTTGAGCACCTCCGGCACGCTGTAGCCGAACCAGGGGTCGAAGTTGGTCGGCGACTCGGTTATGGCGACCGCGATGGTGCCGCCGTACTGCGGCTTCTCGACCATCTCCCCGTACACGTTGGCCACCATCTCCATTTCGGCGGCGGCCGATCCCTCTTCGGTGGCCGGCGATCCCCACAGGCCGGCGGCCGCCAGGGCCAGCACCAGCGCTCCCCCGGCAACCCGCGCCGGCGACTGCATCAAGTCAAGTAGAACAGACATGCGTTTCCCTCCGTTGATCCTGGCCACACTCCGGTGACCACCGGGCCCGGCAAGCCATTCGCCGGGCAGCGAGACTCCCCATTGTGCCCCGCTCATCCCCTACGTCAAGTTTGCGCGGCTTGAGCGATGGGGACGCATGCGCCGCACGTGAACCGGGGCCTCGCCCGGCTCGCCCCGCGGCTGGCAGCAGCGACAGCTCGCACCGCGCCGAATAAAGGTTGATTTCCAATTGCCGCGATGAAGTGTGCGACGCCATTGGCACTGGCGCCGAGACACCGTCCCCAATCCTCGTGGGCACGCGCTGACGACAGGCGGGTTGCGGCAAGTCGGACGGCTGGTAAGATAGCGCCATTGTGGCTGACAGCACGAAACAGGACACTGGTGCCGGCGTCGACCGGCTTCCGACCTCGCTCGACGGCCGGGTCGCGTTGATTACCGGCGGCGGGTCGGGGCTTGGGCGGGCATCGGCGGTGGTGTTTGCGCGCCAGGGAGCGCGGGTGGTGGTCGCCGACCAGAATGCCGCCGGCTGCGAGGAGACCGCGCACGCGGTGGCGGCCGCCGGCGGCGAGGCGATCGTGGTGCAGACCGACGTGACCGAGCCGGCCGACGTGGAAGCGCTGCTGGCTGCGACGCTGGAACGCTGGGGGCGGCTGGACTGCGCGTTCAACAGCGCCGGCGTCGGCGGCGACGGGCGCAGCGTGACCGAGGTGTCGTGGGAGCGCTGGCAGCGCACCATCGCGGTCAATCTGCACGGGGTGTTCCTGTGCATGCAGCAGGAGTTGCGCCAGATGGTGGAGCAGGGCGGCGGGGCGGTGTGCAACGTCGCCTCCATCTACGGCTTGGCGGGCGGCGGCGTGAGCGGCGACCGGCAGGCCGGCTACGTGGCCAGCAAGCACGCGGTGGTGGGCCTGACCAAGTCGGCGGCGCTCGACTACGCCGCCAAGGGCATCCGCGTCAACGCGGTGTGTCCGGGCCACGTGTGGACGCCGATGACCATCGGCATGCGCAACAGGCCGGAATACATGGAGCGCCTGCTGCGCATGTACCCCGCCGGCCGTTTCGGGCAGCCTCCCGAGGTCGCCGAGCTGGTGGTGTGGCTGTGCTCCGACGCCGCCTCCTTCGTCAACGGCGCCGCCATCCCGGTAGACGGCGGCTTCCTGGCACAGTAGCGCGCGCACTTACGCTTTCAGCAACCGGTTTCATCGGGTGTATCGGGGGGTGAGGCGCTGTTGCCGCACATTGCATTGTGAGCGATACTTTTGTCATGGTGTCAGTTGGTTCAACGCACGCGCCCGCGTCGGGCTAGGCTACGAAGGTGGAATCCGGTGGCGGGCGCCAGGTTCCCGCGGAATTGACTGCGATCATCGAGCGCGAGGGCACCGGTTACGTGGCCCTGTGCCCGGAGGTGGATGTAGCCAGTCAGGGTAACACCATCCAGGAGGCCCGCACCAACCTTGAGGAAGCGCTGGAACTGTTTTTCGAAACGGCCTCGGACGGCGAGATTGCACGCCGACTCCGCTCAGAGGTCTACGTGACACGGGTTCAGGTCTCAGTCCGCACGCCAAAGTGACTGCCACGGCTCCTCGCTCACCTACCTGGATTACTCGAACGCCGAACGAGGCACGCCCGACTGACGGATGATCGCCGTCAGCGTCCCGATACGGACCTCCGAGTGATCAGGAACAGGAACGGTTACCGTGTCTTCCCCTTCCCGCTTCTGCACGACCACATGGCTGCCCCGGCGGCGAACCTCTACGAACCCATGGGCTTGAAGGATCCGACAAACCTCTCGTCCTGACAGATGCTTCAGCTTGCCCACCGGTGACCTCCGATGTTCGCCCCTGTTAGTAATAGCTCTCCCGGCCGGTCGGAGAGTGCTTCGTGGAGACAGTCGCGCTTTCAGGCGGGATGCATCCGCCAAGTGCGCACGCGGCGCGCCAGGGCCGTGCCGCCGCGGCTGAACAGCTTCACGCCGAGCGCGTCGGGGCGGGTGGGGTAGATGCGCTGCACGAGGTAGCGCTCGAACCGGCGGGCGTCCGCGCCGGCGCCGGCGAATACCTCCACCACCGAGTGGTCGAGGAATACGCGCAGGGTCACCGGCTGCTCGGGGTCGAACTCCAGCGGAGCGCTCTGCACGGGGCGTTCCAGCTTGGCGTCCCAACGGGCGAAGGCGAGGTCGTTGCGCAGGTTCGCCTTGCCGAACTCGATCTCGACCGCGCGCTCGGCGGCGTTGAGAACGACGGCGGTCTCCTCAGCGCCGTCGGGGGTGCAGCGCACCTTGACGCCGCCGGCGGCGGCGCTGCCGGCCTCGATCTGCAGCTCTATCTCCAACGCGTCGCCGCCCGCCTCCGGGAGCGCGACCTCCACCTCGGCCATGCGGGCAGCGCCGTTCGAGGGACCTGCCGAGGCGGCGCCGCCGGCACCTGCGTCGGGGAGCGCCGCCTTCGCATCCGCCGAGGCACGCGGCCCCGACAGCGCAACGTCGGTCCATTCGTGCGGGTCGTGGCGCAGCGCCTGCAACTCGTCTACCGGCGCGAACAGAATCCGCCGGCCACCCGGGGCGAGCGTCAGCGCCACCGGCAGGCTCATGCAGCCGCTCCACCCGGCGGCCACCAACTCGTCCGGCGGCCGGCGCTCGTTGAGGTTGGCGAACAGGATGCGGCGGCCGCCGTCGTCGAGCATCGCCCGCGGCGCGTGCAGGTTGCCGCCCGGCCAGTTGATGCGGTCGAAGCACTCCGGGTGGAAGCGGCGGTCGCGGTAGCTGCCCAGGTAGTAGCGGCTGCCGCCCGGCGCGTTGTGGCAGAAGTGCAGCAGCATCCACTTCGCGTCCTCTCCACTGCCGATACGGAAGAAATCGGGGCAGGCGCAGTCGTCGGAAGCGGCGGTCCACTCGCGCCGCGAGCGGTAGAATTGGTGCACGTACTCCCACGCCGCGGTGTCGCCGTGGCGCGCGCCCGAAGCGAACGGGCTGCGGCTGCGGAACAGGTGCTGCGTGTCGCCGCCGTGGCGCTGGTCGCGGGTGCCGGTGAGCACGTGGCACCACTCGCCCTCCTGCCAGGCTGTGACGTCGTTGCTGCCCGGGTACAGCGAGTTGCCCTGCACCGGGTGGCGCAGCGCCGCGCCGGCCGGGTCGAACCGCCAGGTCTCCAGGTCACCCTCCGGGTTGCTGGCGAAGCAACTGGCGCCGCCGCCGTCGGGGTGGGGAAACACGATCGCCGGCGTACCGTTCCAATCGAACAGGTTGCCGGTCTGGCCGCGGGCTATCGCGTCCGGGTGGCGCCGCCAGTGCACGAGGTCCTCGCTCGACACGTGCGCCCACGCCTTGTAGTTGTAGCCGTCCGACCGCTTCGACGGCCCCGCCGCCGCCCACGAGTCGTGCAGATAGAACAAGTGGTAGCGCCCGCCCCTGAACACCGCGGCGCACGGATCCCACAACAGGCCGTCTTCCGGGAGGTGGTGATAGATGGGGCGATGGGCGTCCTGGATCAACCTTCACGCATCCTCAGAGTCGGTTGGCATGGGTCATTCAACGAAGCAGAAGAGATCGTTCCTCCTCCTCTTGTTTCTCACTCTCCGCCATGGTGCGCAGCGCGGCGGCAGATTTGGCCGCCCACCTTCGAAGGCCGGGAAGCGCTGTCCGTTCGGAAATATCGGCGAGATTGTTCGCCAGTTCACGAGATCGAGACGACAAGGGGCCTGCGAATGTGCCCGAAACGTAGTGGCTGAAAAAGGCGTCACTCACGTCCTCATCATTCCCGTACCGAGCGATAATGCCGGCGGCTAGACTATCATCGCTCAGGGACTGTTTGTTCGTCAACAGCGCCACTAGAGCCGCTCGACGAGCCGCCTGGTCGACCGGAGTCTCGGCGATCCAGGCCAGAATAGCCTCCCGCGGTAGAAGCTCGAGCACCTGGGGAGGAAAACCGATGACGAAAAACACGGCTTTTCGGGGCGGCCACAAGTGACGCCGAAGTGCGTCCCATACCTGGCATGGCGCATGCTTGGTGCAGGCAAGGAGGACATCGACAACTTCCTTTTCGTATTGCAGGAACCAAGGCTCGGATTCATCACGCTGAGCGTGTGCTTGAAAAATGGTTGAGGAGATTTCTCGTGGATGGTGCGGAGCCATCATCTTGGCGATGTCGTGCCAATAATGATTGGGCATCCCGGTACAGCGGATCAGGTCACGATCCAGTACTAATTCCATGGCAAGTTGCTGCCACCGGTCGATGGTGGTGGCAGCCTCCATCCGGCGCTGTAGGATGCTCGCTGCCGTTTCCCGGTATCCAGACTCCATCAGCGCGCGCAGAAGTGTCGCTAGAGCCGCATCCCCTGTATCGTGCCAACCTGCATATTTTAGTTGTCCGACGATGGCGCGGCTCGGGTTCCGGCTCCGGAGCAACTGCGCTGTCCTTCTCGCCAATCGGTCGGTTGCCCCGCAGCGCCACACCACTTCGAGCAGCAGCGCGACCGGTTGTGGATCATGTTCGAACAACGTCAGTACCCACGCCTCGTACCACCCGTCACCCATCGCGCGACGGCGTGCCGTGGCGTAGCCGCAGACGATGCGCTGGTCCCGCCCGCCACCGGGCAGCCTCGGCAATTCTCGGACCAGCGAACCTCCGGAATCCTTGGCGGCGAGTGCCTCGCCCAGTTCCCAAGCCGCGCCTGCCTGTCCGGACGTCAGCCATGGCCACTGCTCTGCAAGCACTTGCAGGTCGGCCAACAACTCCGCGGCGAACGACGCAAAGTCCGGTTGCGTCTCTCGCTCCCACTCGTGCGGCCCGACACTTTGACGCAGCCGGCCGTTGAGCGATGAATCTTCGAATCGAGCGTGCAACCGGCGTAACGTCTCCAGTCGTTCCGGTAACAGTTTCTCGCTATGCCGGCGAATAGTATCGGCTATCCGCTTTCGCAGTGGTTCGCGCAACTCAGGATAGGCTTCTCGCAGCCGGATGTAGAGGGCCGCTACTTGGCTGCCTGCATCCCGGTAGCGGAGCAACCATGATACCTCTTTGGCCGCGGCGAACAGGTCGGCTTGCAGTTCGGGATCACGTTCAGCGGCAATGGTCCGCAAACGATCAATTCCGGCCACTATGCACTCCAGCAGCTGTTCCTGGGAATTCGGTTGCCAGCCCGGCTCCGGAACCTGATCCGAGGACGGCATTACGAATCCACCGGCCGAGGAACTACCAACTTGGGCCAGTGCCCGCACGACGAGTCTAGCGATTCCGGGACGCCGCAGGTCCATCAGTTCATCCAGAACGTCCAATCGCTGCAAGTACGGGAGTGCCGTGCCTCCTAGAGTTATGTGGTACTTGGCGACGAATTCGTAGGAAGCGCCGTTTCCCCATGACTCGTTTTCAGGCTCGGCCAACAGTGCGAGCGCGGTGGCAGCGTCGTGGAATCCCGATGTTCTCGACGCGATGCGAACCAATCGTCGGACTAGCTCTGCGAGCGCCCGGAACGTGATCCGCCGGCGATCATCGGTGCTCGACGAGTTCAGGGCGCGGACAATATTGTTCGCCGCAAGGTCCGGATCAGCCGTCGAAATCGCAGACCAGCGGCGGGCACCGTGCGGTTCTACGAAGTCATCGATCCGAAAAAAAAAGCGGCTCAACTGCTCACGCGAGTACTCCCTTACCCGCGGGTTGCTGGCAACCGCCTCTAACCTCTTGAAGTATGCGTCTCTCGTTGATTCTGATGGAAGCTTGTCGGGTAGCGACTTCAGTAGATCCGGGAAAGTTTCGACCGCGGCATGGGCCAGATAAAGGGCCAGCGGCTCCGGCGATATATAACGGTACCGACCACCACGGGGTGCAATACCCATACGGTCATGAAACTGCTGCACCTGATACCTTACATCGTTCCAGTCGAGCCCGAAGTGCTCCGCAATTGCTCTGCCTTCGCCCTGCTTGTCATCGGTCCATCCTACGTGCGTCAGAACCGCCACTACATAAAGCGCGCGTCTGTCGCCCTCGCCCAACAGGCTGTCGAGGATCCCCCGAATCTCGTGCCGAGCGAGCAGATTCGGCAGCGTTGCCGAGGGATCTCTGTCCACGGCATCGGCGGCCAACCGCCCGAGCTTCAAATAGCCGGCGGCAAAGTTGATGACGAATTCGACGTGTTCAAGTGGCATTTCGGGGTACCAACCGCCGACCACCGTACGCATCGCGGCTGGGTCAAGCGGCTCGATAGCGACCTGGGGAATCCTCGTGGGATCAGGACTGTGACAGTTACCGACCGTGATCAGTCGCACGCGTCCGTCTGCCCTCCCTACCGATTCGCGCAAGCGCTCGAGGTGCTCGGGTTGCGTTTCATCGGCAACCACTACCAACCGGACATCGGGGGCTTCGGCCGCGGTGTCGATCAACGCCGAGAGGCGGAAATCCTCGGATTGGCGAACATAGAGTACCGTGTCCCGCCACGCGGCATCGCGGCACAACTCCAAAGCGAAGCGGGTCTTGCCTACTCCGGGAAATCCCCGGACGTGAAGGTGCAGCGCGCTCTCGGCGTCGTCAGGGGTGTCGAAGTCGAGTTGAGCCCGTGCTCTGGATAGTTCCGAGCTGATCTTTGGTGACGCTTGATAGGGTATGCGGTGCTCTTCGCTGAATGCCCAATCGTCGAACGTCGACAGCCCGGCGGGGGCGCCTGCCACTCTCGCCGCGATGGCGGGATACTGGTTGCACCAATCGGTGAGCTTCTCGCTGCCATAGACCGCAATCTTGTCGCCAGGGAGTCCTGCGTCACGTGCTTCGGCGACAAGCTGGTCGCGCCGCGCTTCCTCACCGGATCGTCCGCGTGTCGAGCCACTCGCAACCAGGACGAAGCGTCCGCCCCCCTCCAGCGTTCGCTTTGGTATCGTCTTTTCCACCTCGCCGGCCAGGCGCGCCGGCTCGCCGGCTGTCCCAGATTTGAATTGCCAACAGGTGTCAGCGTTGCCTAGCCAGGGGTCCGGCCACTTCGGCTGCGCGGACCATCCGTCACAGCCTTCGTCCGCGGCATCGACCTGAGCGTTGACAGAGGCGTCAGGGCAGCCGCAACGAACGGATTGGGCGCGCAGCAGATGGCGCATCAACTCGTTCAGATCGGCGTCGTCAAGTGTGGCGATGCGAAGCGGCGAGACCTGCAGTGCGTTGCGGAATGCTCCCGGCTGACTCACAAGTTCTATGATAGCACAATCGACCGCAGTCGTTGGCGATTGGCACCGCCGGGTAGAGCGAGTTGCCCTGCGAGGCGTCCAGCACCTGACCTGCCGACCTGCCGACCTGCCGGGTTCGGGTAGTGGCTGCCGGCACGCTTGCAAGAGGAAGCTGCAGCGCCTAGGATGAGCCCGCTCTCTCGTCGCGGCGGCCGTCGGGCTGTACCCGCTGCGACGTCTCAGCCCGTGAGTCGACGTATCCGACCTGACACGCTGCTGAAGATCGGTGGGAGGTCAGCGTGGTAAGCTACATCGTTCGCCGTTTGGTGTACATGGTCTTCGTGCTGGTGGCGATTTCGATGGTCGCGTTCGTGATTATCCAGCTTCCACCGGGTGACTACGTGACCAACATGATCGACAACATGAGGCTGCGCGGCGAGCGGGTGACCGACGAGTTGATCGAGCTGCTGGCAAGGCGCTACGGCCTCGACATGCCGCTCCATCAGCAGTACCTCAGGTGGGCGTGGCGCATCCTGCAGGGCGACTTCGGCCGCAGCATGGAGTATCAGCGGCCGGTTTCGCAACTGATCGGCGACCGGCTCACCCTTACCGTGATCATCTCCATGACCACCCTGGTATTCACCTACGTCATGGCAATACCGATCGGCATCTACTCCGCTACCAGGCAGTACTCGGTGGGCGACTACCTATGGACTCTGTTCGGTTTCGTCGGCCTGGCTACGCCCAACTTCCTGCTCGCGATGATCCTGATGCTGTTCTTCTCCAGCACCTTCGGGATGGATGTCGGCGGGTTGTTCTCGGTCGAGTACGAGTTGTCGGCCTGGAGCATCGCCAAGGTCTGGGACCTGATCAAGCACCTGCCCATCCCCATTGTAGTCCTGGGCACAGCCGGCACCGCCGGCCTGATCCGCGTCCTTCGTGCCTCGCTGCTCGATGAGCTTGCCAAGAACTACGTGGTGACGGCGCAAGCCAAGGGCCTTCCGGAATCGCGCCTGATCTTCAAGTATCCGGTGCGTATCGCGCTGAACCCGATCATCAGCCAGGTCTCCAACCTGCTGCCCGCGATTGTGTCCGGCTCGACCATTACATCGATCGTCCTCAACCTGCCGACCGTCGGCCCGCTTCTGTTCGGTGCGCTGCAGGCACAGGACATGCACCTGGCCGCTGCCCTGGTACTGATGGTGAGTACGCTGGGCGTGATCGGCACCCTGATCTCGGACATCCTCCTGGCGATCGTGGATCCACGGATAAGGCTCGAAAAATGAGTGCAAGGCGGAGTGGACAGCATGGCTCCCGGGAAGCGGTTGCCGACAGCGGTGCTCCATCGGACGATCGCTTGAGCCAGGCCGAGGAGGCGTACTTCGTCGCATCTCAACGGCAGCTCATCTGGCGCAAGTTCCGCCGCCACCGGTTGGCGAGACTCGGGGCCGCGGTGATCGCGACATTCGTGGTCTTGGCCGTATTCGCGGAGTTCTGGTCGCCCTACGACATCTACGAACGGCACTCCGACCTGGTCCATCTTCCGCCGCAACGAGTGAGACTGTTGCACGAAGGGAAACTGCACCGTCCGTTCGTCTACGCTGTCACCAGCGAACGCAGCACGAAGACCTTTTTCCTCGAGTTTTCGGAGGACCGGTCGCAGCGCTACCCGGTACGGTTCTTTGTTCGCGGCTCGGACTACAAGTTGCTCGGCCTCATTCCGAGCAACATCCACTTCTTCGGCGTGGACGAGCCGGGCGTGATCCACCTGTTGGGTACCGAGAGCATCGGCAGGGACGTGCTGTCCCGGATTCTGTACGCAACGCGCGTGTCGCTGAGCGTCGGCCTGGTGGGGATCGCGATCAGTTTCATCCTGGGTTGTTTCCTGGGCGGAGTGTCAGGCTACTTCGGTGGAGCCGCAGACATGATCATCCAGCGACTCATCGAGTTCCTCCAGAACATTCCGCAGATCCCGCTGTGGATGGCGCTGAGCGCCGCGCTGCCGCCGGTATGGCCGATCATTCGGGTGTACTTCGGGATCACCATAATCTTGTCGATCTTCGGCTGGACCGGACTGGCGCGAGTGGTGCGCGGGAAGCTGCTTGCCACCAGGGAAGAAGACTACGTGCTGGCGGCCAAGATTGCGGGGTCCGGGGAGCCTCGCATACTGGTGCGCCATCTGCTGCCGTCCTTCACCAGCTACCTGATCGTCAGCATCACCCTTGCCATCCCGCAGATGATACTGGGAGAGACCGCGCTCAGCTTTCTGGGCATCGGAATGCGGCCGCCGGCGGTGAGCTGGGGAGTCCTCCTGCAGCAGGCGCAGAACATCCGCTCGGTCACGCTGTATCCGTGGCTTATCATCCCGGCGCTGCTCGTGGTACTCACCGTGCTTGCATTCAACTTCCTCGGCGACGGCCTGCGCGATGCGGCGGATCCCTACAAGTGAGTCGTACACCGGTCGGCGCGGTTTTTTGGACAACATCCGTGCCCTGCAGGCCGCCGACCCATAGCTGCCCGGCGCCACGCCGGCCGAGCGCCTCGCCGCTGCCGGTGCGACGCCGGGTTCCGAGAGGAGGGAGCCGCACGGGGCCCCTCCTCCCTCTGACCGGAGCCGGCTACTTCTTCCAGTAGAGCTGGTCCATCCAGGACTGCATCAGCAGGTCGGCGACCCCGGTGCCCGGCCAGATGTCCTCGGTAACGACGTTGCCAAGATCGTTCTTGGCAACAATCACCGACGGAACCTCGCCGACAGCCCCGATGATTCCAAAGTCCTTCACCACGTAGTCGAAGATCTCGATACCCGCTGCGATGAATTCATCCGAGCCATGCTCCATGTTCAACCAGCGGTCCTTGAGCGCCCGCCACTCCTTCCAGTGCAGCGGCGGCTCCTCCGCGGCGCGGCCGCGGCTGCCGACGTACTCCCAGCTTGGTACGGGCGGCAGCAGTTGCCACCCGGCCGGCAGAATGGCGCCCTCGGGAAGCGTCGAGCGCACCGCATTGGCGTGCGACCCGATCCACAGCTTCCAGGCGTCGAACTGCTGGTCCCAGGTAAAGAAGTCCTCGATCAACTGGCGCTCGCCCGCCTGCGGAACAATCGGGTTGTTGTGAACCCAGCCCATTCCCTCGCCCTGCCAGCGCCGATCACTGTACGAGCGCGCATCGCCGAGCCGAATCACGGTGCGAATGCCGACGTCGCGGTACTGCTCCACGTACAGTTCCAGCTCCGCGGTCCAGCGGTCGGCGCCGTAGTCGATGACGAAGTTGAACGGGCGCCCGTCGGGCAGCATCCGGAAGCCTTCCGCGTCGCGCTGGTCCAGTCCCACCTTGTCGAGCAGTTGATTGGCGAGGTCCGGATCGTACTGTGCCCAATCGGTGCGCCATCCTTCCTGGTAAAACGACACGCTCGAAAGCGGCGCGATGACGCCCGGCACGCCCAGTCCCTGGTAGATCACGTTGTTGATCTCGTCCCGGTTGAGCGCCACCGACAGCGCATGGCGGAAGTCGAGGTCGGAGAACAGCTCGCGGATCACCGGATCCTTGTTGAATCTGCCGACCGTGAAGTACTTCATCCAGGCGGTGGAGTGGCTGCGGTAGAGGATAACCCGGTAGTCGCCGGCGTCGGCTCCGGCCATGTACAGGGGCAGGTTGTCCAGACTGGTGCGATAGTATGCGATTGATGCATCGCCGCCGCTCACCTTCAGTTGATAGACCTCGGGATTGACGATCTGGATCACGACCCGGTCTATGTAGGGGAGCTGGTTGCCGTCGGGATCGACCCTCCAGAAGTAGGGATTGCGCTCCATCACCTTGATCGTGTCGGTGATCTGGGTCAGCTCCCACGGCTCGACCTGGGGCTTGTCGGTGTTGCGCAGCGGGGCGTCGTTGATGCGATTCTGAAAGTAGTCGGTCCAACTGTCGAAGCCGTTTTCGGCGGCCGTCTTCTGCGCGTCGGCATTGTAGTCGACGTGAAACTGCTTCATGTACTCCGACGGCGTGAAGACCATGCGGAATCCGCCGCGCCAGGCGGTCAGGATCAACGGTATGTCGCCCAGCCCGTCGGGGCTGTGCAGACGGATCGTGTAGTCGTCGACCACCTCCACCGAGTCGACGCCGTAGTAGGTGGAGCCGCCGCGCAGGTCGGGATGCCAGCGGTAATCCTCCAGCATGAAGCGGATGTCCTCCGACGTATACGGCGTGCCGTCTGACCACTTCAGCCCCTTGCGCAGCAGGATGGTCATGGCGGTGCGGTCGCCGTTGATCTCGTAGCCCTGCGCCAGGTCGCCCTCCACGCCGAACGGATTGTCGATCGGCCGGCGGAACAGGGAGGAACCGAACTGCCCCTGCAGGTCGTTCTCCCAGATGTTGTCGGTAACGGCAAAGGCGCGCAGCTCGCCGCCATATCGGCCGACGCTCTCGATCATGTAGTGCACCTTGGGCACTTCAGGCAGCCGGTCATCGACCGGTGGTAGTTCGCCGCCGGCGACCAGCTTGGCCAGCATGGGGGCTTCGTTGTACATGCCCGTGGCGGCCATCGTGCCGGACGCCTGTTCCTCTGGCTCGGACGCTGCGCCTGCCCACGCGGTCGCCCCCGACAGCAGCAGGGCCGCGAACGTGGCCAGCGGCGAGAAGACTCCAATCCGTCTCATAAGTAAACCCTCCCGTATGGCGGCTCCATTCTGTGCGGAGCGGCTTCCGCTCACCGTACCACGAATACGTGCCGCGCGCTCAAGGTGCTCATGCCTGCCGTGCCTGCCGTGCCTGCCGTGCCTGCCGAGGCGGTTCAGCGTCCAGGAGGTGGTGGTAGCTCGGTCGATGCGGATCCTGAATCATTCGTCCTCCCACGGGTCGGTCACGTCGATGCCCATGTGTTCGAAGTGGCGAACGTTGCGCGTGGCTACCGCCATGCCGCGTGCCCGCGCGATAGCGGCGATCTGGCAATCGGCTTGCGCGGCGGGACGTCCGGCGGCGCGGCACTCGGCGGCAATCACCGCATAGAAACGTGCCGCGCGACTTTCGAACGGCAGCACTCGGCCCTCGAAATCTTCGCTCAACACGGCTTCGACCTCCGCGCCGACCTGGTTCCGGCGCCGGCCCTCCGGCATGATGGCAACCCCGTAACGCAACTCCGCCTCTCCCACTGCGGAAAAGAACAGGTTCCCTGCCGGCTGCCCAGCGACCCAGGCCTCGACGGCCTGAGCCGGCTCCGGCCGCATCAGCTCCGAAACGACATTGGTGTCGAGCACGTACATCCCGTCGGTTTCACTCGAAACGAGGTGGCTCGCGGGCCGGCTCGCGCGGCGGCAATTCCAGCTCTACTCCACCGAGGGGCGCGAACCGCGAACGGATGGCGCGCGCGAGGTTCGAGGTCCGCCTCTTGGGCCCAACCGCCTCGCGCAGAATGCGCCGCGCTTCCTCTTCCATGGAACGGCCGTTGCCTGCCGCCCGGATGCGCAACTGCGTCTTCACGTCGTCGTCGAGATTGCGGATCGTGATGCTCGCCATGGTCAAGCCTCCAGGTTTCCTCACGGCCCAGCATAGCGCAACGATTGCAATGCAATCAAGCCAGTCATGCACGCTGGCGCTACGCCGAGAGCGGGCATCCTGATATGATCCGCGACCGAGGCATGAATGTGAACGATCAATGGCCGCCGCTGGCCGAGGTGCGCAAGGATCTTCGGGTGGAGTGGTACCGGTGCCCGGTGGCGCCGGCGAGGCTGCGGGAGCTGATGCGGCGCAGCGACGCGAGGGGCTGGTTCCAGGCCGGCGGGCACTTGGCCCTGTTCGGGTGCACGGCTGCGCTGGCGATCGTGTGCTGGGCGCACCAGCTCTGGCTCCTGTTCGCGCTGGCGCTGTTCGCGCACGGCACCATCGGCACCTTCTTCCGCGGCCTGGCGACCCATGAGCTGAACCACAAGACGGTGTTCCGCACCAAGTGGCTCAACAAGCTGTTCCTGTACGTGTACGCGCTGCCGAGCTGGGACAACCCGTTCCACTACGCGGTGAGCCACACCTACCACCACCGCTACACCCTGCACCCGGACGGCGACCGCGAGGCGGTGCTGCCGGCCAACGTGTCGCTGCGCTTCCTGCTCCTCCTGCAGTTGTTCACCTTCAACGTGTGGCGCTCGCGCCGCAATCTCGGCCACGGCGGCCTGCTGCCCGTGCTGTTCGACACCGTGGAGGCGGCGTTCGGCGTGGTCGGCGGCGAGTGGTGGACCGCCATGTACGCCGACCAGCCGCGCGAGAAGCGCAAGGCGATCTGGTGGGCGCGCGCCATCCTGGCGTTCCACGGCGCCATCGTCGTGGTGGCGGTCGCGACCGGGCTGTGGGTGCTGCCGATCGTGCTGTCGCTGTTTCCGTTCATCGCCAACTGGTGGGCGCACTTCGTCGGTCTGCCGATGCACGCCGGCCTGCGCGACAACGTCACCGACTTCCGCAAGTGCGTGCGCTCGATCACCCTGGACCCGTTCTCGGAGTTCATCTACTGGCACATGAACTGGCACACCGAGCACCACATGTACGCTGGCGTGCCGTGCTACAACCTGTCCAAGCTGTACCGCGAGATCGCCGCCGACATGCCGAAGCCGCGTACGCTCGCCGAAGCCTGGCGCGAAATGCGCACCATCTGGAAGCGCCAGAAAACCGACCCCGGCTACCAGTACGACACCCCGCTGCCCCCCACCGCCAACCCCGGCACCGAATCTGCCGCTACCCGCCGGGAGCAGCCCGACAACCTCTCCAAATCGATCGGCGGACTCGCCCCCGCCGGGCTGTAGCGATTACGGAGCGGAGATGAGTTCAGGCGGCGCGGCGATGTATACCGGGCGGGCGGGGGATATTCCGCTGGTGTGGGTGGAGCCGGAGGCGGCGGCGACGCGGACGCTGGTGATCTGGCTGCCGGGGTTCAGCGGCACCAAGGAGATGATGCAGCCCTACCTGGCCGACCTGGCGGCGGCGGGATTCGTGGCGCTGAGCTTCGACCCGTACCAGCACGGCGAGCGGCGCATCGAAGCCCAGGACGAGTTGGTGAAGCGGGTACGCGGCAACATCCGCCGGTACTTCTGGCCGATCCTTGCGCACACCGCGGAAGAGGTGCCGCAGGTGCTCGACTGGGCGGTGCAGCACCTCGGCGTGGCCGAGGCGGCCGGCATGGGCGGCATCTCCGCCGGCGGCGACACCTCGGTCGTGGCCACCGCGGTGGACACGCGCATTGCGGCGGTGGCCGCGGCCATCGCCACGCCGGACTGGCTCCGTCCTGGTTCGTTCGAGCCGCCGGGAGCGCCGGATGCGGCGGCGCAAGCCTGCTACGACCGCCACAATCCGCTCACCAACTTGGCGGCGTATCGCCACACCCCGGCGATCAGCTTCCAGAACGGCGCCGAGGACCGGCAGGTGCCGCCCGACGGGAGCCAACGCTTCGTCGCCGCCCTGCGCGAAGAGCTGTACGCGCACTGCCCCGAGCGGCTGGAGGTGGTCCTCCACAAGGGAGTCGCCCACGAGTTCACCGCCCCCGGCTGGGCCAACGCCCTGGCTTGGTTCCGCCGCCACCTCGCACCGTAGCCCACCCCTCGCCGACGCGCCGAGGAGGCCCTGCGCAATGGCGGGGCCGCTCAAGCCGCGAGCCGCCCGGTCGGGCGCTTCCTGGTGTCAGCGCTCGATTGACATTCACATTCTTGCTAACCTCAAAGAACGCCACGGCGGGAAATCGATCGCGCGGAACGATATCGCCCGGACTGTTTTGCACGGAGGCAACCATGAGCGATCTCGAGAGATACATCCGGAAGCGGGAGGAGAATAACCCGAACTTCCGAGCCGGACTGGAGGAGGAGCGGCGCAATCTGCGGATCGGCCTGCTGATCAAGGAGCTGCGCCTCGAGAAAGGCATGACGCAGGAACAGCTCGCGCGGGAAACTCAGACCACGAAGAGTGCGATCTCCAGACTCGAGAATCACGCCGAGAGCATAACGCTTGCGACGCTCGAGAAGGTGGCCCGCGCACTCGGCAAAGTGGTCCACATCGAGCTGTCATGATCCGCGGGCACTGATATCGCTTACGGTAACCAGCCGGCCATCCCTATCGATATGGCAATATTTTGCCGTATATGGGTAACTTACTGCAATGAGACTTCAGGAGTTGGTGGAGGTCGTGGCGGATGAGCCGGTATTCGAGACCGGGCTGCTGCTGGCCGGGGCCGTCGACCCTGGCAGTCTGCGGCGCCAGCTCTCGCGCTGGACGCGCAGCGGGCGCATTCGGCAACTGCGGCGCGGGCTGTATACCCTGACGCCGCAATGGGAGAAACGGCCTCCGCACCACTCCCGAAACGCTGGTTCAATCGAAGGCCGCGATGATCTCCTCGTCCACCCGTTGCAGATCTTCGACCGTGTCCGGTCGGTCACGTACTCCTTCTCGGCCGCCATCGCCGTGTCGTCGTCTTCGCCAGCGGGGCTGGCGTTCGCAACGGTGCTGCTGTGCCGTGCCGCGCTGCCGTGCCGGTGTTGCGGATGATCGGTTCGGCGGCGGCGGTGTCGTGCGCTGCGCTGCGTGCTCCCTTGCGGTCTATTGCCGCGGGCTGCCGGTGCCGGCCGCCGGCACCGGCTCCTGGCGCGCTTCCCGCTCCGGTAGCGGCTCTGTGGGCGGCTCCGGGCGCCAGGGCCCCAACACCGCTCCTTCAATGCGCGACAGGCGGCGGTCGCTGTCCGTCACGTCTCGCCTCAGATCGTTCAAGGTCGCTTCCACGCGGTCGAAGCGCTGCTCAATACGTTGATCCATGCGGTCCATGCGCTGATCCATGCGGTCGAAGCGCTGATCCATGCGGTCCATGCGGGCGTTCAGGGTGGCCTGCGTGGTGCGGTGCGCGCCTAGCAACGCGAAGCCGAATGTCAGGATCGCGGCCAGCAGCGTCACTCCGACGCCGAACACCGCGAGGGTGTCGCCGCTCATGCCGTCATCACCTCATCACCCCTGATGAGCACAGCATACACCGATTGGGACGGTAGATCACGCCAGCACGCCGGCACGGCCCGGCACGGCTGGCTGTTGTTGCCGGCGTGTCTTGCACGTCATGCAGTGTCTTGCACGTCATGCAATGGTGGCGCCAAGCGCCGTTTTCGAAGACCCTTTCATCGGTCAACAAGGCCATGTCCAAGCGTCTGACGACGCAGGCCGGCTCGGCATCCTGCCGGTTATGGGGCCGAGTCGGGCGTAACGCGGAATGTGGGCACGTCGTCCTTATCGTCGTCAAAGGCGGCGATGATTTCCTCGTCCACCCTCTGCAGGTCTTCGACACTGTCCTGCGTGGCGCAGCACATCTCCTCGACCCCCGCCTCCGCGAACTCGCCGACCAGGTCGACGTGGAAGTTGCGCGATCCGACCGTCCGGTTGGGGTGTTCCTGCAGAATGCGTTTCCGCTCCGCTTCGGTGTTGGCAAGCCGCAACGGGTAGTGAACCGTCAACCTGATCTCCGCCGGATCCCGGCCGATGTCGTCGCAGTGCCGTTCCAGCACGCTGCGCTTGTGCTTGAACACCTCGACATCCATCCCCGCCCAGCCATTGTAGTTGTAGATGTCCGCGTAGCGCGCCGCCGTGCGCAACGTTCGGCGCTCGCCGTTGCCGCCGATCATGAGCGGAACGTGCGGCTGTTGATAACAGCCAGGGGACAGCGGCGCCCGCTCCAGCCAGTAGTACTCACCCTGGAAGTCGACCGGCTCGCCCGCCGCGCCCGCGGTGAACAGCGCGCGGATCACGGCGCAGGCCTCCTCCAGCCGGTCCTGCCGCTCTTTCATGGCGGCGAAGTCCCAACCGTACGCCTGGTGCTCGCGTTCGAACCAGCCGGCGCCGATGCCCAGGATCAGGCGGCCCTTCGAGGCCTGGTCGATCTCGGCGGCCATCTTCGCCACCAGGGCCGGGTTGCGGTACGGGTTGCCGGCGACCAGAGTGCCGAGCTTGAGCCGCTTGGTGATCCCGGCCGTCACGGCGAGCGGGATGAACGCTTCCCAGGCCGGATTGCGCTCATCCTGCTCGGCGGGAATGCTGGTGACGGCGGTAGGCGGCAGGAAGTGGTCGGGAAACCAGATGCTGTTCCAGTGCCCCGCTTCCATCGCCTGGACTTGCGCCTCCATCTCGTCCCACCGGGCACGGTAGATCTTGAGCTGTGAACCGAACTTCATTTGTCTCCTTCTGTCGCACGGGCCCTATCCTACGGGCTCTGCGTCACCCCCGCCACACGGCCGGTGGCAGCCCATGGGTTGCTTCAATCAGACGGGGATGACGTGTACCGACGGCTGTCGAGTCTTGGGCAACAGGCTCTTGATTCCCCCGTCGAACGTCGCGAGTCGGCCGGCGTGCTGCATGGCCAGCGCGACCAGCACAGCATCGGTGATCTGGCGGTATCCCTGGATGCGGGTGAGGATCTCATCCGGGAACGAGGTGATCGAGCGATCCTGGACCCAGAACGTGTGCGCCCCGCGCCGCCGCAGCCTGCGCAACAGCGCAAGCGCGTCGAGTGGCGTTACCTCGTGGCCGACCGCGGAGCGATTGCAGGATACGCGGACGAAGCCGGCTTCGGTGATGGCACACGTCGCCCAGCCGGCGGCGCGGGTCGCTGCGAACCAGGTGCGCGCCGCGTGGTGGTGGACGTGGTTGGGCCAGGCGAGCGCTATCAGCGTATTGACGTCGGGCAGCGCGATCATGGCCAGTCGCTGAGCGCCTTCCGGACATCCTCGCTGGTGATGGGAGCGGAGTCGGGCGTAACGCGAAATGTGGGCAGGTCGTCCTCATCGTCGTCATCGATTGCCGCGTTCCTGAAGCCGCGGCGCGCGAGCGTGGACAGAGCGCTCCCCAGGCTGCCGCCGTCTCTCTGCGCCAGCGCCCGGGCAACGGCCAGCACGTCATCGTCGATCGTCACGGTGGTCCGCATGACGGTATCATCGCATCGTTACATCACCGCATCAAGGCGCGTAGGCACGCGGGCGCGTGGTGGCGGTCGCGACCGGAGGTGGAGCAGGCGCTATGATACACTCCGCACGGGAGCGCCGGGCCACTCCCGGCCGTCGCCAAGCGAGGATACCATGCGTTCGTTCACCACCGCCGGTCCCGTCAAGCCCGACAAGCACTATTGTATCCCACCGCTTGAACGCATCGACCTGGACGAAGTGCTCGGGCTGGTACGGGACGAGCAGTACTTCGTGCTGCACGCGCCGCGGCAGACTGGCAAGACGTCGGCGCTGTTGGCGCTGGCCGAAGTGTTGAACGAGCGAGGATACGGTTGCGTTTACGTCACGGTCGAGACCGCCCGCACCGCCCGCGACGACGTGCAGCGGGCGATGCGCGTGGTCCTCGCCACGCTGGCGAATGCGGCAGATGCGGCGTCGGGCGACCGATTCCTGCGAGACGCTTGGGCGGAGATCCTCGCTGAGTTCGGTCCGGACCTGGCGTTGAGCGTAGCTCTGCAGCGCTGGGCGCAGGCGTCGGCGCGCCCGCTGGTGCTGCTGATCGACGAGATCGACACGCTGGTGGGCGATTCGCTCCTGTCGGTGCTCCAGCAGATCCGCGCCGGCTACCCCGGGCGTCCGGAACGCTTCCCGCACAGCGTGGTCCTGTGCGGCATGCGCGACCTGCGCGACTACCGCATGGGCGCCGCCGGCAGCCCGTTCAACATCGCCGCGGTGTCGCTGCGGCTGGGAGACTTCTCACAGGCGCAGACGCTGGCGCTGCTGATCCAGCACACGGAAGAGACCGGCCAGGCATTCGCGCCCGAGGCGCTGGAGGCGGTGTGGACCCAGGCGCGCGGTCAGCCCTGGCTGGTGAACGCGTTGGCGCACGGCACCTGCTTCCGGAACAGGACGCTGCGCGAAGACCGCTCGCGCACGGTGACCGCGGACGACGTCCTCTCGGTCCGCGAGGATCTTATCGTCAACCGGGTGACGCACCTGGACTACCTCGCGGACAAGCTGCGTGAGGATCGCGTGCGGCGGGTGATCGAGCCGATGCTGAGCGGCTCGGGCCGTCACGCCTTCACCGGCCGCGATGTCGCTTACGCGCGCGACCTCGGCCTGGTGGCCCGCGATGCGCCGCTGCGTGTGGCCAACCCGATCTACGCCGAGGTGCTGCCGCGCGAACTGGCATGGGTGGCGCAGGAGACGCTGGATGTGTTGCCGCTTCGATTCGTGAGAGCGGACGGCAGCTTGGACGCGGAGTTGCTGATGGAACAGTTCCAGGGCTTCTTTCGCCGCCACTCCGAGCACTGGAGGGACCGCTTCGCCTACGCCGAGGCATGGCCGCAGTTGCTCCTGCAGGCGTACTTGCAGCGCGTGGTGAACGGCGGCGGGCGCATCGAGCGCGAATACGCCCTGGGCAGCGGGAGGGTGGACCTGCTGATCGTGTGGCCGATGGCCGACCGGGTGCAGGAGTTCGTGGTGGAGTGCAAGGTGGTGCGGGAGCGCGACGGGCTCGATGGCGTCATCGCCGAGGGCGTCGCGCAGACGGCTCGCTACGTGGACCGCAGCGCGGCCGAAGCGGGGCACTTGGTCGTGATCGACCGCCGCGAGCGGCGGAGCTGGGAGGAGAAGGTGTTCCATCTCCGGCACAACCCGGCGCACGGCGGCAGCGCGGTGGCAGTCGACGTGTGGGGTATGTGACCCGCGTCCGGCAGGCCCGGGCTGGTGCGACGGGTCACTTGCGCGCTTGTAGCCGCGGCGCGCAAAATGTGGACAAAGCGCTTCCGAGACAGCGGCCCTCTCGCTGCGCGAGCACGGGCGATGCCGCAGTGGGGCTCGCTGGGGCTCGGTCGGTGGGCTGGCGCTGACCCGCGCTACCCGCGCTCCACGTCCGTGACACGATCACAAGCCCGCGATAGAATCATGAACAGATTCATGCCTCGTCGGCCCCCCCTTCCCTCCGCGGCACTTTCGACCGAGAAACAACTAACCGCTCCGGCTGATCGCCCCGTAGGCGACCCCTCCTTCCGACCCGAGACACACAGCTTCTGTCAGCCATATGACCGGGCACCCCGTGGCCAAGTAAATCAAAATAGGGGGTGCAAAATGATACTCAAGGAACCGCATCCGCGCACGGCGTGAGCCCGGGCGAGCCCGGTGAGTCACACGCCGCGCGCTGCCGGTGAATTTTGACTCAGTCTGGCGGCCCGCGTTGCGGGCTTGAGGGTAGCCAGGGAGCGGCAGGCCGCTACGCAATACTCTCGACAATCGACATGCGGAGTAACGTATGAATTTCATGCAAGTTACCAGGACCTTTGCGGTTGCGTTGATCCTGGTGCTGATGGCGACCGGCCTCTGGGCCGCCGCCGCGGAAGAGGAGCCGGCGGCGGCTACGGAGAGGGAAACGGTGTTCGACACCGCGACCGGCAGGACGTGGACCGCGCCGGAGTATGGCGGGACCCTCACGTGGGGCGCCAAGGTCTATCCTCCGGGTATCGACCCCTGGTTCAATACTGGCTGGGCGCAACACCTCATCGGGGGTGTCAATGAACGGCTCGCGTTCGCCGACTGGGGACTATCCAGAGATATATGGCGCGGTGAATTGTACCAAGTGGTGACCCCGGAGATGAGCACAGGGTCTCTGGCCGAAAGCTGGTCGATGCCCGACGACACCACGTTCATCTTCAACATTCGCCAGGGCGTCAACTGGGACGACAAGGAGCCGGTCAACGGTCGGCAGTTCGATGCTCATGACGTCGAATGGAACTATCACCGCTTTCTGGGCCTGGGGGACTTCGCCGAAGACGGGCCGAGCACCGGCAAGGGTGGGGTAACTCAGGGTGCAGAAATCGTCTCGGTAACGGCCACCGACCAATGGACGATTGAGATCAAGCTGGCAAAGCCTCAGCTCGATGTGCTCGGGAAAATGACCAACAACTACTTTATCGTGTTACCTCGCGAAGTAATCGAGAAATACGGAGACGCCAAGGACTGGAACAACGTGGTCGGCACCGGGCCCTTGCGACTGACTGATTTCGTGGAGGGCAGCTCGGCAACCTGGGTGAAGAATCCTGACTACTGGGGCGTTGACGAGAAATTCGGCAACCGGTTGCCCTATATTGACGAGTACCGGTCGCTGCTCATGCCGGACACATCGACACGTCTGGCGGCACTGCGCACCGGCAAGATTGATATGCTGAGTAACGTCGGCGACGCCTATGTAACCTCTATCGACGACGTAGCGAGCCTCCAGCAGACCAACCCTGAAATGGAGTTCTGGCCGGTCTATAGCCGGCCTAGCGGCACGTTCTATTTCAATTGGACTGTGCCGTTCATGCAGGACGTCAATGTGCGCAAGGCACTGCAGATGGCAGTGGACCGCGAGACCATCAACGCTACCTACAACAAGGGTATGGGCGATCCAACACCGTACGGGTTGGTTGGCCAATTCACGCCACAGTATAGCTGGCCATATGCAGAGTGGCCGGACGACGTCAAGCATGAGTATGAGTATCACCCGGAAGAGGCAGAGGCGTTGCTTGATGCTGCCGGCTATCCGCGCGGCGACGACGGTTATAGATTTACCATCAAGCTGGGCCATTTCGACCGGTGGGATGAGACCTATCCGGAACTGGTCATCGGCTACCTCGACGCCATTGGCGTAAAAGGCGAGCTTGAGGTGTTCGGTACCGCTGAAATGGGAGCTGCCTTGAAGGCGGAAACGCTCGAGTACGGCTTATTTACTTCGTATTACGGCTACTTCGGCGGCCCCGGCCTGGTCGGATACACGTTTGGAGCGGTAACCACACTGGTCAGCGGACGCAGCGCCAACAAGATGAATGATCCGCGCATGGACGCCCTTTATGTTGCCGCCTCGGAGACTACCGACATCGAGGAGTTCAAGAGGATACAGAGACAGTCCGATGAGCTCTGCGTAAGGGAGCACTGCGGCTTGGTGAAATCCAACATCCCCAATCATTTCGTGAACCAACCGTGGGTTCAGGGTTATTTCGGTGAAGCAGGCATGGGATGGGGCGAACGCATGACCCACCTGGCGCGCCTCTGGATCGACCAGGAGATGAAGGAAGAGATGGGAAACTAGTGATGAATAAGGGAGCCGGGAGGCGATTCGCCTGCGGGCGCTTCCCGGCTCCCCATCTAAATAGCTCAGGCTAAGCAATGACAAGGGCATTTGTCCCATGAGAGCCTATCTCATTAGACGCTTGTTGCTGACCATCCCCACCTTGTGGATATTGACCGTCATAGTCTTTCTCGCGGTCCGCTTCCTCCCCGGCGACGTAATAGACGCAATGGTGGCGGAGATGGAAGCATGGTCTTCCGCCGGTGGCGTGGTAGACCGTGAAGCGCTTGAGCGGATGCTGGGATTGGACGTGCCCGTGCACGTGCAATATGGACGCTGGATGGGAGATATTCTCCTGCGCGGCACGTTCGGTGAGTCGCTTACGGGACACTGGTCAATAGAGGAGAGGATCATAAGCAGATTGCCGGTAACCGTCGAGCTTGGCGTTATGGCAATCGTAATAGGGCTCGTCATAGCGCTGCCAGTCGGTCTCTACTCGGCGATTCGCCAGGATACGGCGATCGACTACGCAGGCCGCACCGTCGCCGTCATCGGCTTGGCAACGCCCAACTTCTGGCTTGGCGTCATGGTCATGCTCTACCCGGCAATCTGGTGGGGCTGGTCGCCATCGGTAGAGTTGATTCCGTTTGCGGAAGACCCGCTGGGGAATCTCGGGATGTTCCTCATTCCGTCCCTCATCCTGGGCACGGCCATGTCGGCCGCCACCATGCGGCTGATGCGCACCATGATGCTGGAGGTGCTCAGGCAGGACTATATCCGGACGGCCTGGTCCAAGGGGCTCAGGGAGAGGGTGATCATTGTCAGACACGCCATCAAGAATGCATTCATCCCAGTCCTTACCCTGATCGGCCTGCAGCTCCCTCTCCTGGTCGGGGGCTCGGTTATCTTGGAAGAGATATTCGTTTTGCCGGGCATAGGTCGCCTGTTCGTGGCTGCGCTCAACCAGAGAGACTACCCGGTCGTTTCCGCAATCAACCTGCTCCTGGCCAGCGTCGTGTTGTTCAGCTCTCTACTCATCGACATGCTGTACCCCTACCTGGATCCCAGGATTCGCTACCAGTGATGTCTCGGATGCCCGTCGGCGCAGTGAACGAGCCCAGGAGACGCAGCGCGGCGGCCAGATTCGTTATCAGGCTGATCACCGAGAAGCCGTTGGGCGCGGCCAGCGGGGTCGTCATACTCATGGTAATCCTGGTGGCTGTCTTTGGAGATGCATTGTCGCCCTATCCATATGCCGAACTGCACCTGGTAGACCGCCTGCAGGGCCCATCGGCCCGTTATCTGCTTGGTACCGACCAGGCCGGACGAGACCTCCTGAGCCGCCTTATCTTCGGAGCTCGCGTGTCCGTACTGGTCGGCGTATCGGTGACCACCATCAGCGTATTCATCAGCACCGTGATCGGTGGGGTTTCGGGATTTGTCGGTGGCAAACTGGACCTGGGCGTGCAGAGATTCGTCGATGCCTGGATGGCGTTTCCGGGATTGCTGCTGCTGTTGACCCTCATAGCCATAGTGGGGGAGGGACTGCTGCAGATCATCCTGGTCATGGGGATATCGGGCGGCATAGGCGGCGCGAGAGTAATCAGAGGCGCTGTCATCGCTATCAAGGAGAACGCCTATTTCGACGTCGCCGAGGCGGTTGGCTCGTCGCGATGGAGATCGCTCCTACGCCATGTCGTGCCCAATATCACACCGGTCATAATCATTTCATTCAGCACCAGTATAGGCGGCGTGATCATGGCGTTGGCCGCACTGGGCTTCCTGGGATTCGGTCTGCCGGCCACCATCCCCGACTGGGGAGGCATGCTCAGCCGGGAGGGGCGCAAGTACATGGAGCAGGCGCCGTGGTTGGCGCTGTGGCCCGGCCTGTGCCTGACCATCGTGGTGTACAGTTTCAACATGTTGGGTGACGCGGTGCGCGACCTGCTCGATCCAAGGTTGCGTGGCGCAACCACGCTCAGGGGCGGCGTGGGTCGTCTCGGCGCCGATGCCGCCAAGTCGGTGTCGGAGACCCCGCACCGGGCCACGCGCGGGAGTGCAGGCGCGTCCGGCCCACCGACCAATGTTCGAAAGCGTCGGCCCTAGGCAGGCCGGTGGGGCCGGAAGCGTCGCCGCAGGCGGCGGCTTCGGGGCGCTAGCAGCCCGTGGCGAGGCGTCGCGCGGCAGGTCATCGTCGCTGCAATGTCTTGTCCCTCCCCCATCGCTGCAGCGCCCCAACCGCCCGCGCGGCACGTGACGACGTGCCGATTCGCATCAGCGGACGCCGATGGGCGAGCCGGCGCTCCTTGACGGGTGGGACCGGGTGGCCTATAAACGACCATCACACTTCCAAGGGAGGTAGGTATGAAAGCGATGACCGGCGTAATGGTTTCGCTGGTGCTGCTCGGTTCGGCCGCGATGGTCTGGGCCGGCGGCGAGGACGAGGGCTCGTCAGAGGCGAGTTCGGCGGGGGCGATGGCCGCTTCCGGCAGCTTCAACGAGGCGCCCGCGCTGGCGCAACTGGTGGCGTCCGGAGACCTGCCGCCGGTGGAGGAACGGCTGCCGCCGGAGCCGCTGGTGGTAAAGGTCAAGGATGAGATCGGCGAGTACGGCGGTGCGATCACGGCCATCAAGCACAGCACCGGCAACTGGTACATGATCGCGCACGTCAACATCGAACCGTTGATGGAGCTCGACCCCGAGGACTCCCTGAACGTGGTGCCCAACGTGGCGCGCGCCTGGGACTGGAACGACGACAAGTCGCAGCTCACCGTGCACCTGCGCGAGGGCATCAAGTGGTCGGACGGCTCGCCGTTCACGGCCGAGGACCTGCGCTTCTACTACGAGGACGTGCAGTTCAACGAGAAGCTGACGCCGCTCACCCCCGGCGCCTGGATGTCGCACGGCTCGCGCATGACCTTCACGCAGATCGACGACAGCACCGTGCAGTTCGGGTTCGCCGGGCCGTCGCCCGCGCAACTGTTCATGTTCACCGCCGCCAACGGCTACATGAACCACTACTTCCCGGCGCACTACTTCAAGGAGCTGCACATCGACTACAACGAGGACGCCGACAAGAAGGCCAAGGAAGAGGGGCTCGAGGAGTGGTGGCAGCTATTCAACCAGACGCGTGAGAAGACGCGGCCCTACATCCACTACCCCGGCCCGCCCTACCTGTACGCCTGGGTGCCCACCTCGGTGACCATGGACCGCACCGTGTGGGACCGCAATCCCTACTACTGGAAGGTGGACGAGGCCGGCAACCAGCTGCCCTACCTGGACAACATCTACGGCGTGCTGGTGGTCGAGTCGGAGCTGGTCAAGGCGCGCGGCATCGCCGGCGAGTTCGATTTCCTGGTGGAAGGCTTCGGCATGGACGAGGCGCCGCTCCTGGAGCAGAACGCCGAGCGCTACAACTACAACGTAATCATCGGTCCCAACACGTGGGCCGGCGCCGGTTCCTACTACCTGAACCTGAACCACAAGGACCCGGTGCGGCGCGAGCTGTACCGCGACAAGCGGTTCCGGCAGGCGCTGTCGCACGCCATCGACCGCGACGAGATCAACGACATCGTGTTCCAGGGGCTGGCCACGCCGCTGCTCGGCTTCGCCCTCGGCGACGAGCCGTTCTACGATGAAGAGGTGCAGGCCGCCGAGCAGGAGGCGATCCGCTACGACGTGGACGAGGCCAATCGGCTGCTCGACGAGATCGGCCTGACCGAGCGCGACGGCGACGGCTACCGGCTCAGTTCGGACGGCAACCGCCTGACCCTGGAGGTGATCACCGGCACCGGCCTGGCCGACCTGGTCACCATCTCCGAGCTGGTCACCAACTACTGGCGCGAGGTGGGCATCGAGCTGAAGTTCAGCATCATCGAACGCAGCCTGTTCTCGCTGCGCACCAACAACGCCGACTACGACCTGACCACCTGGATCATGGAGCCGAGCCAGTTGAAGTACCGCACCGACAGTCCGGCGAGCGGCTGGTTCCTGACCGTCGGCCACTGGGCGCCGATGTGGCGCAACTGGTACCAGACGAACGGCGAGTCGGGCGAAGAGCCGGTCGGCGCGGCCAAGGAGATGCTCGACATCGGCCACGCGATGCGCAACGAGCTCGACGACGCCAAGTGGCAGGAGATGGGCAAGGAGTTCATGCTGATGTTCGCCGAGAACGTGTTCGCCATCGGCACCGTCGGCCTGCCGCCGCGCCCGATGATCTTCCGCAAGAACATCATGAACCTGTACGACGAGCTGGCGTGGACCAACGCCACCGCGGGCAACTTCCGCGGCCGCGTCTACCAGTGGTGGATCAAGGAGTAGCTCCCCGGAGCTTCTAGCGTACGATAGATGACGGCGGGCGCCGGCCGCAGCAGCCGGTGCCCGCCGTTTTTGCAAGCGCAGCAAATGGTTAACTACGTCATTCGGCGGGTGCTGTACATGGCCCTGGTCCTGGTGCTGGTGTCGATGATCGCGTTTCTGATCATCCAGCTTCCGCCGGGCGACTACCTGACCGTGTATCGCGCCAACCAGCAGGCCCTCGGGCGCGACGTCGACGAGGCGGAGTTGGCGGCGATGGGCAAGCTGTACGGCCTGGACAAGCCGGTGCACGTGCAGTACGCGGTGTGGATCTGGCGCATCTCGCGCGGCAACCTGGGCTGGTCGTTCAACCTCAAGGAGAAGGTGGGCACGCTGATCGCCGACCGGCTGCCGTTCACGGTGCTGCTGTCGCTGTCCTCGCTGCTGTTCGCCTACGCCATCGCCATCCCGATCGGCATCTACTCCGCCACCCACCAGTACTCGATCGCCGACTTTTCCTTCACCTTCATGGGGTTCGTGGGTCTGGCGACGCCCAACTTCCTGCTCGCGCTGATCTTCATGCTGCTGTTCAACCGCTGGTTCGGCTGGAGCATCGGCGGGCTGTTCTCGCCGGAGTTCGTGGATGCGCCGTGGAGCTGGGCGCGGGTGCTCGACCTGCTCAAGCACATGCCGATCCCGGTGCTGGTGATCGGCACCGCCGGCACCGGCTACCTGGTGCGCGTGATGCGCGGCTCGCTGCTCGACGAGCTGGCGCGGCAGTACGTGATCACGGCGCGCGCCAAGGGGGTGAACGAACATACCCTGCTGTACAAGTACCCGGTGCGGCTGTCGATCAACCCGATCGTGAGCACGGTGGGTTGGGCACTGGCCGGCATCGTTTCGGGAGAGACGATTACGGCGATCGTGCTGGGGCTGGAGACCACCGGGCCGCTGCTGTTCCGGGCGCTGCTGGCGCAGGACATGTACCTGGCCGGCAGCATCACCATGCTGCTGACCTTCATGGTGGTGATAGGCACGTTCATTTCCGACATGCTGCTGGTGCTGATCGATCCGCGCATCCGCTACGAGGCGATGGCGGGCTGAAGTGAGCGAAATCGCTTCCCCCGGCGCGGGCCAGGCGCCTCGCACCGCCGGGCCGGTCTCGCATGCCGCCGAGGACGACCGCTATTTCGTCGCCTCGCAGTGGCAGCTCATGTGGCGCAAGTTCACCCGCCACCGGCTGGCCATCGCGGGCGGGGCGGTGCTGGCGGTGTTCTACCTGTTCGCCCTCTTCAGCGAATTCTTCGCCACCCACGACATCCTCAAGCACGACGCGGAGTTCGTATACATGCGGCCGCAGAAGATCCGCTTCGGCGACCAGAACGGCTGGGGGCTGCGCCCGTTCGTGTACGACGTGCAGAAGGTGGTGGACCGCAAGGCGTTCCGCCGCGTGTACCAGGAAGACCCGGAGACGCGCCACTACGTCCGCTTCTTCGTGCACGGCGACCCCTACAAGCTGTGGGGCATCTGGGAGGCGGACCTGCGCCTGTTCGGGGTCGAGGAGGGTGCGTTCTACCTGTTCGGCACCGACAAACTGGGCCGCGACCTGTACTCGCGCACCGTGTACGCCTCCCGCATCTCGCTGTCGATCGGCCTGGTGGGCGTGTTCCTGAGCTTCGTGCTCGGCTGCACCATGGGCGGCATCTCCGGCTACTACGGCGGCAAACCCGACATGATCATTCAGCGCGGAATCGAGATCCTTATCTCGCTGCCCACCATCCCGCTGTGGATGGCGCTGAGCGCCGCCCTGCCGACCCACTGGGGCACCCTGAAGACCTACTTTGCGATCACCATCATCCTGTCGATGTTCGGCTGGGCCGGCCTGGCGCGGGTGGTGCGCGGCAAGCTGCTGGAGCTGCGCCAGCAGGACTTCGTGACCGCGGCGCGGGTGGCCGGCAGGGGCGAGGGCAGGATCGTCGCCCTGCACCTGCTGCCGTCGTTCATGAGCTACCTGATCGTGAGCCTGACCCTGGCGGTGCCCTACATGATCCTGGGCGAAACCGCGCTCAGCTTCCTGGGCCTGGGCCTGCGCCCGCCGGTGGTGAGCTGGGGCACCCTGCTGAAGGACGCCCAGAACGTGCACGCCGTGCTCCTGCACCCCTGGCTCTTGATCCCCGGCCTGTTCGTGGTGGTCGCCGTGCTCGCCTTCAACTTCCTCGGCGACGGCCTCCGCGACGCCGCCGACCCCTACAAGTAAGCCACGGCCGGGAGCCGCTCGTACGGCATGAAGCACGTTTGATGTGTCGGCACTTTCAACGATTCCTGTGCCGTACCCGTTCGTCGCGGCGGTCCGCGTCGACCGGGCTGGTTGTCGCTTGGCCGATGTTTTCCTTGTATTCGCACGGCGGTTCGGCTCGGTATTCGCTGCAGCCGAAGAAAGATCCTCGTGAACCGCTGATCCTGGTCAGCACGCCGAAACCACAGCGGGGGCACGCTCTCGCGGGCGAGCCGCAGGAGTCGTTCGTGCAAACGGCACGGCCGCCAGTGACAACCACGTGTCCGTGGTTGCACGCTCGGCACCTCGGTGCCAGGTGTCGGCACAAAGGGTAGTTGACGCAGCGAAGATTCTTGCCGCTTTGTGACTCCACGAGCCGGTCACCGCAGCGGGCGCAGACCGGTCCGTTCTGCGCCACGGCACCGCTCCCAATACGAGGAATGGCCAGATGACTTCTTAGCAGCTCTTCGACGAAGCTGGACGGTTGCTTGTCGTCAGTAATCAAATACACACCACGCCTCGCCCTGGTGACCGCGACATAGAACAAGCGGCGTTCTTCGGCATGCGGAAACGCGGTACTGTGACGAGGCGGCAACACCAGATCGAGCAGGGGGTCATCGTCGATCTGGGACGGGAGTCCATAGTGGTCGTTCTTCAGGTCCAGTACCAGCACGAAATCCGCTTCCCGTCCCTTGGCGCGGTGGATGGTGCTGAATTCGACGCGACCTTTTACTACGCTTTGGCTACGTCGGTATCTTCCGAGGGCAAACACGGAGACCGTGCCATAGTCATCGTACAAGCCACCATCTCTCTTGGTCCTGCAACGAATGTGTTCCAGCGCAGTAGTGACGCCCAACTCCTGCGACTCTTCCGCGACTACCGTGATGCCGTAGTCGGGCGCCGCGCTCCTTGAGTGTAGAGTACGCTTGGTTTGCTCAGGATTGCGCTGTACGAAGGCCGTGCTCGGCTCCAGTATACCGGGGCGGTAGCGGAATGTTGTGGTCAGCAAACGCTCTCTCACGTAGCCGAGGTAGTCGCCACAGCCGCGGACCAATCGGACGTCACTGCCCGCGAAGCGGTAGATCGACTGCCAATCATCGCCCACCAGGAAGTATGCAACCCCGGGGCGCTTGAGTTGGGCGATCAAGTGCATGCGGCCGACCGAGATATCCTGGAATTCGTCGACCAAGACGTAGCGATAGCCAACTTTACCGTTACCGTCACCAATGTGGTCAGCGGCGCGGTTGATCAGATCCTCGAAGTCGGCCGCACCCTCGTCGGCGAGCAGTTGCTCGTACCGGTCCAGAACCGGCTTGAAGACATCGAGAAACACGTTCTTTCGCAGAGATGCGCCGGCGCGGTTGCGCAGCTCGGAATAAGATACTCTACTGGTCTTGGCATGTGTGATCGAGGTGGCGAGGATGCCCGACAACCAATTGCCATGCATGTCCTTGAGTTGTTCGAGTAGGTCTTCCGGTGGCACTGGCGTGAGTTCGACGCCGAAGCAGCGAAGGCTCCTGGCCAGCTCCCGCTGCAAGACCCCTTGCTGACATTGCCAGCTATAGGTCTCGATCAGTCGTGTCCCATATTGGCGGTGGATGTTCCGCTTCCAGTCCACCCCCTCCCCGTACGAATGCCAGAATGGCGGTGGGTTGCCGTCTTCGTTCAAGGCAAAGTGCTCGATGTAGATTTCGTGTTCGGGTAGAAAGAAGTCGGGCTGATATTGTCGGTGTCGCGGGCTGGCCGTGTCCACTTCGTACGGTCGCTCGTACCCGAATTGGATTCCGTTCATGCTGAGAAAGTTCGCCACGTGCACTTCCTCAAGGCTTCTTACTCTATTACCGTTCAGGGTTCGTAGTTCAGTTGTCTGTACATATCGGTAGTACTCGGCTTCCGTGTCGAATTCGAACGGAGATTGGAAGTCGTTTCGGTGGAAGGCGAGTAGGCTTATTAGCTGCTCACGATGCTGCGGCGATCGCAACATCTCCTGCATGATCTTATCGATCGCGACGTTCCGTTGCGTCTTATCTTCGGCAAGTTTGGAGATGGTCGGCTTCTTTCCTGTGGACTGACCCAGCACCCGCATGCCAAAGGAGTGAAAGGTGTGGACGGCGACGTCCCGGAGATCGCCGGGAAGACGTTCTCGAAGCTCCTGCATGGCCTTACGATTGTATGCCAACACGAGGATCTCACCCGGGGCCGTTCCCAGGTTGCGGACCAAGTGGGCTACCTTCGCGGTAATGAGCGCAGTCTTGCCGGTTCCCGCGCCGGCGAGGACCAGCGTTGCGTCCTCGTCAGTAGCCACCGCTGCTGCCTGTTCATCGGTCAATCCGGTAGACAAGAAGTCTACCGTTGTCGTCTTGATCAGTGGCACCGTGCGTGTCACGTACTGGTCGTTCGACCGGTGCCGGCGGGTCTCCATCTCTTCCCTCACGACGATCTCTTCGATACGCTGCAGGGCCTCGTTCGTGGTATCGCTCATGCACTGGCGCACGTACCAGTCACACTGAGCGACTAGACCCTTGGCGTCGTTGTGGAGGCCTTCTGCCTCCGAGTACCGAGCGTACGCACTATCTGACAACAACGCACTTCGACGCTGATCGATCATTTCTATCTTAGCAGTGAGTTCCCTTGCGCGAGGCCGAGCTGCCGCCACTCGGTCCAAGTCGTCGTGGAATGCCTTGATTAACTCGCGTCCTCTGGTCAATGGCAGTGTCCGGCAGCGGAACGTTCCATCTCCGGTTGTGACCACGAGATCAGCACTGATCCAATGCTGGTCCAATCTCATTCGGACGATATCGTTGGCTGGAATGGAGGCAATCGGCTGCTGCGCAGCGTCCCACAGTTGCAGGCTGCCCTCTCGGTAGTACACCGTCGCTACCTTGGTAAGGAACGCACCGTACCACCGCCTCCTGGCAACCACCCGGTGGCTGTTCATGCGCGGCAGCGTAACCGTAGTCGTACAGGGTGTCATCATAGCGGGAGCCGCCGCGTGCGGCCTTCGGATGTCCGCGTGTACGGTGCGAGATCCTGATGGATGCGTGGTCTCGTTGACGATCTCGCCCGGGAGAGCTACGGTTCTGTTGCAAGGAGCGCGGCGCGCCGTATGTCTGGCGCCACCGTGCGCCCGGCTCAACAAGAGATCGACTCGTTCGTCCTCGACGTCCTTCCTGCGCAAGGTGGGTGGCGCGAGGACGAGTATCTGTGGCTGAGCGACCACAGCAGTCAATCCCGATCAACCCGAGCGCGACATCGTGGAGAAGCGGCACGACTACGCCGGCGCTGAAATCCCCGAGTACTGGATTGTCGATCCCCGCACCGCCGAGGCGACCGTCCTGGTCTACCGCGACGGCGCCTATGTCGAGCACGGCACCTTTGCCCGTGGCGCGCAAGTGGAGTCGCCCTCCTGCCGGGCTTGACCATCGACGTCCACTCGCTGTTCGACGCCGCCACCGTATGGTACGGCTCGCGGCGCCTCCCGCGGTGACTTGGTGGCCTCCTGCGTCTCCCAGGCACGTAGGAACTGTTGACAATAACCGGTGTTTTTGTAGGTTATTGCCAACGATTCGTGATATGCGCCTTGACGAAGTGGCAGACCTGCTAAGTGCGGCGCCCTGGTTCGACTTGGCGACAGTGGTTCAGCTCATTGGTGAGCCGCGCCGGGACGTGGTCAATCAGCTCTACCGCTGGAGCCGGGCGGGGAAGCTGATCCCGCTACGCCGCGGCATGTATGCCCTGGCCGACCGCTATCGCCGCGCGCCGGTGCCACGGGCGGCGCTGGCCAATGCGCTCTGCTTTCCGTCCTATCTCAGCGGTCCGTGGGCGCTCGGTTTCTACGGCCTGATCCCCGAGGCGGTCCCGGTCTACACCAGCGTCACCACCCGCGGTCCCGCTCACTTCGAGAATGCGTTTGGCATGTTCCGCTATACGGCGATCAAGAGGAGCATGTTCTTCGGCTACCAGAGCGTGCCGGTGGCCGGCAGCGAGGCGCTGGTGGCCACCGCCGAGAAGGCGCTGCTCGATCTGTTCCACCTGCACCCCGGCGAGTGGGACCGGCGCCGGATGACCGAGATGCGGTTTCAGCAGACCGAAGTCGTCGACCACGACCGCCTGCGCGCCTTCGCACATCGTATCGGGAAGCCGCGCATCGGGCGCGCCGTGGACGCGTGGCTTGCGTGCAGCAGCGCCGAGCAGGAAGCCGACGGAGTCGAACTGTGAAGGAGCAGGCGCTCTCCCAAGCGCTGCGATTCGACGATCCGCAGCGCCGGCTCAACGCCCTGCGCGAGTACCTGCAGGCATTCGTCATGCGGTCGCTGCACGAGAGCGAGGCGGGGCTGGCGATGGCGTTCGTCGGCGGCACCGCGCTGCGCTTTCTTGAGGACCTGCCGCGGTTCTCCGAAGACCTGGACTTCTCCCGCGTCTCTGCTGAGGGATACGAGCCCGTACGCTGGCTGGAGAAACTGAAGCGGGACCTCCACTTCGCCGGCTTCGACAGCACCGTTCGCTGGATCGACCGGGAGCCGGTGCAGGTAGCCTGGGTACGGACCGCGCACCTCCTCGCGGAGGCCGGCCTGTCGGGCCACGCGCGGCAGAACCTCTCGGTGAAGCTGGAGATCGACGTCCGTCCGCCGGCAGGCGCCGCGATTCAGCGCACGCTCGTAACTCGCCACTTCACCTTCGTCGTCAGCCACTACGACCTGCCGTCGCTGTTTGCCGGCAAGCTGCACGCGCTGCTGACCCGCGGCTACCCCAAGGGCCGCGACTGGTACGACCTGATCTGGTACCGCTCACGCCGCCCGCCGCTGGAGCCGAACCTGCAACTCCTGCAGAACGCACTCGACCAGACGCAAGGCGCAGGCAGGTACCGGGCGGCCGACTGGCGCGACCTGCTGTCCACGCGCCTGGCCGACCTGGACACCCGCGAACTGGCCCGCGACGTACAGCCCTTCCTGGAGCGCCCCACGGACGCTGCTCTGATCGCCCGCCCCAACCTCGAAGCAATCCTCGCCCACTGACCACCTGAGCAACGGCGTGGGCGGCACGGGATACACGAGGTACACGAGGTACACGAGGTACACGAGCGGATGCGAACGCGGAAAGCGGTAAGCAGAGCATCGCGGCAGATCTACTCGCTCGATGGCGCGAAAGCGATCATCCGGGGACTGGCGAACTGGATCGGGGACGCGATGGTGCGCGGCTTCACATTGACCGCCGGCAATCGGAGCGCAGGCTTCCACGACGGCGCGATCACGCCCCGGCCCGCTCGATTGCCGCACGCGATCCGACGGTCCGCCCTCGCTCCACGGGATCGACCGCGAAGACCGGAGCACGCCGCGCTTCAGTCGGCCATACTCGTGGGGTGGCCGTGGCGCTGAGCGTGCCGCAACCTGTGGTGGGCACGGCAGCGTAGTCTCAAGTTCCCCGGCTCCGCACCGCCGCCAAGCGCGAACGGCACGATGTGGTCTATCTCCAGCCGATAGCGGGAGCTGCAGCGCCGCCCGCTGTACCGGTCGACATAACTGCAACAACCCTGGTCGCGCCGCCACACCTCCCGCCGCACGGGTGCCGGGATGTACCGTGACCGGGCATCCGGCAACGCCCCGAAGCAGCGCAACGCGGCGAGGTGCCGCTCCAATGCCGGCGACCGCTCCGCCGGCCCCGCCGCGCCCTGCCCGTCGGCGTACGCAAGCCGCTTCGGCGCCGAATTCGGGAACCGGTCGCCGCCCCGCACCGGCACCCGCAACCCGTTGGTTCAAGCTACCGCTTTTCGCGTCCCCGCCCACGCAAGCCCGGTAGTGGAAACTGCAATCCGGGATGTGTAATCATTTGGCTGATGGGTCACGCATGGGACTTCATCAGCGATTACGAGACGGATCCGGCGGAGTTCGCACAAGCGGAGCTGAAACACCTGGCGGCGGTCTGGCACGACCAGCGCGAGCGGCTTGAGACGCAGGATTCGTTCGTACAATTCAACGAGCGGCTGCACCGCGAGTGGGCCATCGAGACCGGGCTGATCGAGCGCTTGTACGCGTTCGATCGCGGCGTCACGGAATTGCTCATTGAGCACGGCATCGATGCGGCACTCATCCCGCACGGAGATGGTCAGCAGCCGGAGTCGGTTGCGGCCATGATTGGGGATCACCAAGCCGCGGTGGAGAGCATTTTCAGATTCGTGCGGGGTGAGCGGCCTCTCTCCACGGGCTACGTCAAGGAGATGCACGCGCTCATGACGCGCAACCAGGCGTGGGCGGAAGCCGCCGATGCGCAGGGTCGGATCAGCCGAGTCGAGTTGATCCGCGGCGACTACAAGCAATGGCCCAACAATCCACGCCGACCCGACGGCTCGATTCACGAATACTGTCCTCCCGAGCACGTGGCGGCCGAAATGGATCGGCTGATCAAGCTCCATAAGGCTCACGTGAGCGTCGCGCCAGAGGTGGAGGCGGCGTGGCTGCATCACCGATTCACGCAGATCCATCCGTTCCAGGACGGCAACGGCCGCATCGCCCGAGCGCTCGCCACTCTGGTGTTTGTGAATGCCGGGTGGTTTCCATTGGTGGTACGGAACGAGGGGCGCGTCGGCTACCTCGATGCCCTCAAACTTGCGGACTGCGGTGACCTCCGCGGATTGGTCAGATTGTTCGCCAGCCTCCAAAAGGATGAGTTCGTCAAGGCGCTGAGCATCGCCCGCAGCGTTCTGCGCACTGTACGCGCGGAGCAGGCGATCGGTGCGGTACGCGATCAGTTGCAGCGCCGCCGGGACGCACTCATAAAGGAGTGGAACGAAGCCCGCGACATCGCGCACGAACTCCGCGAGACGGCTGAGAACCGGTTGCGGGAGGTGCGCGATGAGCTGCAAAGCGGGATGCAGCATCTACTCAAGAACGCTACCTTCTTTGTAGACGGTGCTGTCGATCACGGCGATAACAGCCACTACTTCGCTTGGCAAATCGTCGAATCTGCGAAACAGTTGGGGTACTCCGCAAACCGCGAAACCTACCGGTCCTGGGCGCGGTTGGTGATGGAGAACAACGATGCCGACCGTACCGAGTTGTTGGTCTCGTTCCATGGCCTTGGCCAAGAGTTCCAGGGCGTTCTCGCCTGTGCGGCGGTCTGTTTTCAGCGCACCGCCACGGAGACAGGGGAGCGGCAAGTCAGTGCGGGTGCACCGGTCTCGGAGGAAGTGTTTCAGATCAACTACAAGGAACCGATCAATGAAACCGGTGAGCGCTTCCTGACGTGGTTGGAACCCAGCCTGGTACGCGCCGTGGAACTGTGGCAAGCAACGCTGTGAAGGTAAACCAACTGCTATCGCTGCGGGCGTCAGACGCACCGCGCTTCGCAAGCTCAAGGAACTCCCTTATCGCACCGGCTACTCCCATCGGGGCCGCTACTACACCCTTGAGGAATTCATCGACTTCGACCAGCACGGGCTGTGGTCCTTCCGCGACGTGCGGTTCCGAGGGCCGGCCACCGGGCGCCGTTCGATCAAGCTACGATAGATGACCTGAACGATCGCTTGCGTACGGTTGGCTCCGAGGTCTACTACATCGTGACCAGCAGCAAGATGATTTGGCGAGTGTCCGGCGCGTTGGGCGAAGACCAAACCGGGCCGCCGTACACGAGGCTCGTGCGGGTAGCAACCTGATCGATTCTGTGGTACGGTAGCGCGGTGCCTGGAAGGTTTCCATGAGCGAAGTAGTGAAGCCAGGTCAGGGCCGCCCGCCGCGGCCGATGCCTGATCCGATACCGGCTACGCCTGCCGATCGGAAAACGGCGAAGCAGTAGAAGCCCAGCACGGGTCAGCCGGCGGTTGACCCGTGGGTAAGACCGTTAATCCCCGAAGAATCGTCCTGATCAACGCCGAACTGGTCGGACTATTCGCCGGCCTCGAAAGAGACGAGTTTCTCAACCCGCTATCTATGGAACCGAGCTTGGTACGCACCGTGAAACTCTGGCAAGCGACCCTGTGAGGGACCCTCCGTGCCGCGCGCGGGAAGCTGCACCACAAGGCGAACGGATCGCAGACTCGATGCGTCAGCGGTGCCGCTGGCTGGAGTTACGCGGCTACGGAAGTGACTTCGAGGCGCAACCCGATGGCTCCCAAGGCGGCATCCATCTGGTCCAGCCGAGAGTGGTGGTTTATATTCAACACACGATCCACCTGCGGCAGATGCCAACCGAGCCGGCGCGCCAACTCGGCCTTGCCGATGTGTTGATCTCGCATGCCCTGGTAAAGGAGCACCTTGACCGCGGTCAGGGTCGGCAGCGAAACGCAGACCTCGCCCGGAGAGGGCATCGGAATATCTCTCCGGTCGTGGATCCGTGCGGCGACCGCTTCTTCCAACGCATCAACCGCACGCCCCAGCGCTTCATCGCGATCTTCTCCAAAGGTCTTCAGTTCCGGAAAATCAGGAGACGTAACAAGTAGCGTTCCCTCATCACTTTCGAGATCGACGGTATAACACAGCATAGTCAGCGGTCGTCGGTCGTGGGGAGGGTTTGGGGGTTGACGCAGTGGCGGGGGGGATTGCCGGACAGGACGGCGGCCATGTCGGCGGCCATTGAAGTGTAGATGCGGTGCATGGCGCCGGGGGTGAGGCCGAGCACGTGCGGTGAGCAGATGCAGCGCTGGTGGCGGAAGATGGGGTGGCCGAGGTCGGGCGGCTCCGGCTCGAAGGTATCGAGCGCCACGGCGCCGAGGCGGCCCTCCTGCAGGGCGTCGTGCAGGATGTCGAGGCCGTCGATCAGGCCGCCGCGGCCGAGGTTGAGCAGCAGGGCGCCGCGCTTCATGCGCGCCAGGGCGGCGGCGTCAATCAGGCCGGCGGTGGCGGCGGTGAGGGTGGCGTGCAGGCTTACCACGTCGGCCCGGCTCAGCAGTTCCGCCAGCGGCAGCAGTTCCACTCCGGCGGCCTGGGCGTCGGCGGCGCTGACGAACGGGTCGCTGGCCACTACCGTGAAGCCGAGCGGCGCCGCGAGCCCGGCCAGGGTGCGGCCGATGTTGCCGAAGCCGACGATGCCGAGCACGGTGCCCTCGATGTCGCGGGTGATGAGCTGGTAGCGCGCCGCCCAGTTGCCGGTGCGCACCTGCCGGTCCCAGTGGAAAACCTCCTTGAGCAGCACCAGGGCAAGGGTCAACGCGCCCTCCGCGACCGAGCGGGCGTTGGCGCCGGGGGTGTTGATCACCGGGATGCCGCGCTCGGTGGCGCGCGCCACGTCGATGCTGTCCACGCCGACGCCGGTGCGCCCGATCACGCGCAGCCGCGGCGCCGCGTCGATCACCGCGCGCGTGATCCGGGCCTCACCGCGGCACACGATGGCCACCGCGTCGGGGGCATGCTCGATGAGGGTGCGCTCTTCGATGTCGGGAGTCTCCACCGCGGTCCCGAACGGGCCGAGCGCGTCGGCCACCAGCGGGTCGACCGGCCCGGTGATCATGATGCTGTCCATTGCTATTCCTCTTCCAGGCGCAGGCGGTAGGGGGTGAAGGAGTCCGCCAGCTCGGCCATGCCGTTGGCCACCAGGCCGGCGTCGGAGCCGATCGCGACGAAGGTAAAGCCGCGCTTCACCGTGGCCGCCACCTGGTCGGTCCGTTGCAGCAGGATGCCCGCCGCCTTGCCCGCCGCGCGGGCGCCGGCCACCACCGCCTCGAGCGCGGCCGTGAAGCGCGGGTGGTCGAACCGGCCGCGGATGCCGAGGCCGATGGACAGGTCGAACGGTCCCACGAACAGCACGTCGACGCCGTCCACCGCGGCGATGGCGGCGGCGTTGTCCACCGCCTGCCGGGTCTCGATCTGCACCACGGTGAGCAGGTTGTCGTTGGCGGCCGCCAAGTACTCGTCTCGGTTGCGGCTGAAGCCGTTGGCGCGGATCAGCGTGGCCGCGCCGCGCACCCCGTCGGGGAAGTAGCGCATCGCCTCGGCGGCGGCCCGTGCCTCCTCGGACGTGCTCACCCAGGGCACCATCACCCCGGCGGCGCCGGCGTCGAGCACCCGCTTGAAGCGCCACGGCTCGTTCCACGCGATCCTTACCAGTGCCGGCGTGTCCGCGGCGCCGGCGGCCTGGAGCTGGTGCATCAGCTCGCTCTGGTCGCCGGCGCCGTGTTCCAGGTCGAGCAGCAGCCAGTCGAACCCGGCGCGCCCGGCGATTTCGGTGGTGATCGCCGAGCCCAGGTTGCAGAACGTGCCGGCCAGCACCTCGCCGGCCAGCACCCGCTTGCGAAGAAACCGCATGGCCGTACTGTAACGCGGATCGTGGTCGCCGGTGCAGAGTCTGGCAGTCCGGCAGGTGCGGCCAAGTCCGCCAGCGAGCAGCGCGTGTTGTCAGCGCCACCGGACGCCACGCGCTGATTGCCCGCGCCGCAGCGCGCCGCGGCCGGTGGGGTTCGGCTATCGCGCGCTGCGCAACTGATCGAGGGTGGTGCGCACCGACTCCAGCGTCGGGTCGAGCGAGAGGGCGCGCTCGAAGCTCGCGATCGCATCTTCGACCCGTCCCAGGTGGTAGAGCGTGGCGCCCAGGTTGGCATGGATCTCGGCGTTGTCCGGGTCGGACTCGACCAGCGTCTCGAACAGGGCGAACGACTCCAGGTAGCGCTCCCGCACGAATTGCAGCCGGGCGAGCAGCTCGATTGCCCGCGCGTCGTCCGGGTTGATCTGCAGCGCGCGCTCGTAGTGCGGCAGGGCTTCGTCGGGCCGCCCCAGTTCCTGTTCGCTACGGCCCATCAAGCGATGCAGCGAGCCTGCTACCGGCAGGTCGGGCTGCAGCGCCAGGGCGCGGCCCATGGCCGCAAGGGCAGCCTCGTACCGGCGCATGCGGAACAGCGCATCACCCGTGCCGGCGTGGGCCAGCGCATGCTCGGGGTCGATCTCCAGGATTGCCCCGAACACCGCGAGTGCGTCTTCGTAGCGGCCCTGCTCCAGAAGCGACTGGGCGTGGCGCTGCATCGCCGCCGGGTCGCGCTGGCTCGCGCCGAGGGGCGCGGCGCCGTTCGCGGCCTCCCGCCGCGGCCGGTCGCGCAGGATGAGAATCGGCGTCGAGCTGTTGACGTGTGCCGCCACCAACTGCCGCTTCAGCGCGCGCTGTTGCCCGAAGTTGGCCAGGTGGTAGCCGATCTGCGGCCGCTGCCACTGCCACAGGCTGGCATGGTCGGGGTTGTCCTGCTCGCGCCAGTGGTCGATCCATCCGACCAGGTTGTAGGTATAGGCGCCCACGAACTGCACGCCGATCGACCACAGCAGCAGCGCCGCGAACACGGCGCGGGTAGCGCGTGCAGCAAGCATCCGCTCGATGGCCGGAACCAGCAGCAGGGCCAGGAACGGTGCCGTATCGACAATGGTGCGGTAGCCCCAGACCGTGCCGCCCCACCAGTCGAACCACTTGCCGGCCGCCAGGATCATCAGCACGACGGACGCCAACAGCGGGATCAGCGGGCGGTAGCGCCGTTCGCGCCACACTGCCGCGGCGCCGGCCAGCGCCAGCGCCAGCACCGGCGAGAACCAGAGCAGCCCGCGCGCCGGGCTGATCAGCAGGCCCGGCAGACTCTCGCTCCAGGAGCTCTGCCACAGGTGCTCGCTGCCGGTGGCGCGCAGCGCGACGGCCCTGGACACCAGCGTCTGTCCGAACTCCAGCGGGCTGCCGAAGTGGTAGGTGTTGTAGAGCGCCAGTGCCGCCAGGAACGGCAACCCGCCGAGGACGTAGGCCAGGCACCGCCGTCGGTCGGCCCACAGCAGGTAGGCGCCCACGCACACCACGGCCACCGCGGTTGCCGGCCGGCACAGTACGGCCATCCCGAATGCGGCTCCGCACCAGGCGGCCGCGTTCCGGCGGGCGTCGCCGCGCAGCAGCAGCCAGGCGCCCACGCTGAGGCAGAACGTACTCGCCGGATGCTGCCATAGCGCCTGGCTGCTGACCGGCCATGCGCAACTCCCCAGTCCGAACGCCAGCGCCACCAGGGCCGCCGGCAGCGGCCGCACGAAGCCGCGCGCCGCCAGGAACACGAACAGCGCCGCGCCGGCGGTCAGCAACGCGGCGGTCAGCGCGCCGCCGTGCCACCACCAGAAGCGGTCGTTCTTGATGTCCACGAACAGGTCAAGCAGTGCGTATACCGGCAGCCCGAACAGCGGGGCGCCGAGGCCGAAGGTGTTGACGAACACCCGGTGGCGCGTCGTCTCGGCCAGGTAGAAGTGGTGATCGACCGCCTGCAGGCGGCCATCCCGGTACGCCTCGTCGGCGGCACTGTTCCACTGGTCCACGGTGACCCTGAGCGGTTGCTCGCCGGGTTGCTGCAGGGTCCAGGAGAACGAGTAGGGCGCGTCCAACGGGCCGAGGGACAGCGATTGGCGCTTCAGCAGGTTGATGCTGAACAGCATGTTGCCCTGCTGGTCGCTGCCGGGCAGGAAGTCGCCGTTGCTCACGTACGCGGCAAGACACACCGCGAACACCGCGGCCGGCAGGGCGTACTTCGCCGCCGCCAACCGCTTGGCGGCCAAGTGTACCGGGCCGTCGTACACCGCGGCACGGCGCATGGCGGCAACGCCCGTCTCGACCAGCCGCACCACGGCCGCGCGCATCGACACCAGCCACTCAAGGGCCTCGCGTACCGCGGCCGCGGCCGACGCTGCCATGCGCGCCGCTGCCATGCGCGCCGCTGCCGGCGGTTTGGAAGCCGCGGTACGGTCGGGTGAGGCGGTGTCCGGCCCGTGCGCCGGGGCTGAGCCGCCGCCCGCCGGCGGTGGTTTGGGGGCTGCGAAAGGGACGGGCGGCGCAGAGCCGCGGGCGCGGGTAGAGGCCGAGCCGTCGTCCGCGGCGAACGGACGGCGAGGGACCGGCGGTGCCGGACCGGGTGCAAGCGCCGTCGCGGTGCGGTCGCCGGTAGCGGGCGGCGCGTGCGGATTGCGAGGGACCGGCCGTGTCGGACCGGGTGCAAGCGCCGTCGCGGTGCGACCGCCGGTAGCGGGCGGAGCAGGTGGATTGCGAGGGGCAGCTCGTGCCGGGCCGGGCGTGGGCGCCATCGCGATGCGACCACCGGTAGCGGGCGGCGCGGGCGGATCGCAGGGGACCGGCGGAGCCGGGCTGGGTGCACAGGCCGTCGCGGTGCGGTTGCCGGTAGCGGGCGGCGCGTGCGGATTGCGAGGGACAGGCCGTGCCGTGCCGGGCGTGGGCGCCATCGCGGTGCGACCGCCTGCAGCGGGCGGCGTGGGCGGACCATAAGGGACCGGCGGAGCCGGGCTGGGTGCGCGCGCCATCGCGGGGCGGCTGCCCGGAGCGGCAAGGGCGGCAGCGTTGGAGGCGCCAGGCGAGGAGGGTTCCGATTCGCGGGCGGTGGCGGAGTGGTCGTCCGCCGGCGGCGGCGTGAAGACCGCGGGGGGGACGGGCGGCGCTGGACCGGGCGCGTACGCGGGGGCCGCGCTGTCCGCCACGGGTGCATCGGCGGCGCTCACTTGCCGCGTGCTGTCTGCCCTGCGAGTGGCCAATCCGGTGTGTCCCATGGTCTACCGCGGTTCGGTGATTCTCCTAATCGTTGCCCCAGGCGCGCGGGTCGATGCGCCGCGTGCGGTCGGCGACCGGCAAGGTGACGGCCGCGCCGCCCGCGGCGTGCGACTCGTGCACGGCGAAGCCGATCTCGGTGGCGCGGCGGATCTGCTCCACGTCGCACTGCGTGGCGCCGCGCGTGCGCACCGCCCGCGCCAAGTCGCGCACCAGCACCGCTCCCCGGGGCCAGGGTGAATCGGGCTGCGGCAACTCCAGGCCGGTGGGGGCGGCGGACAGGTGACCGGCGCCCGGCCCCCCTGCCTGCGCGTGCCAAATATACGCTTGGCGGGCGTCGTTGACGATCTCGATACGGCCGGCGCTGCCGATCACCGAGAAGCCGCGCCCGCCGCCCTCCGGCAGCAGGGCCAGCAGGGCGCCGCCGTCGAGCCCCACCCAGGCGCGGCCCGGCGGGTCGAGGCGCCGGCCCTTGTCGGGTTCGTCGTCGGCCACCGGGTCCACCCGCCCGCTGACCCACAGCGGCTCGGCATCGCCGGCGAGCAGCAGGGCGATGTCGTACCAATGGCAGCCGTGGAAGATCAGGTTGGGCGCCCCGTATGCCAGGATGGCGCGCACCTCGCCGACCAGTCCGCGGCGCAGCCGTTCGGCAAGCAGGCGGTAGGCCGGATCCCAGCGCCACTCGGTGCCGTAGGCGACCGCCACTCCCGCCTTCCGGCACGCCGCCAACGCCTCATCCGCCTCGGCCAGCGTGGTGGCGAACGGCTTGTCGCACAGGATGCCGCGCACCCGGGCGGCCGCGGCGTCGACGATCTGCGCGGCGTGATGGGTCTGCCGCGTAGCGATGCACACGATGTCCGGGCGTGCCTCGCCGAGCATCCGCCGGTAGTCGTCGTAGGCGGCGATTTCGCCCCACGTGTCGCGCCAGGCGGCGCAGAACCCGGCCCGCGTGTCGGCGCCGCGGTCGTATACCGCAACCACCCGCGTGTCCGCCACCTCGGCGAAGGCGGCGGCCCAGTTGTGCGAGCCCGGCTTCCTCGTTACCTGGCGGTGGCAGCCCGCCACGGCCACGCGCAGTGGCGTGCTGTCCGATGTGCGCATCGTGTCCCCCGATCGTGAGCCGTCACTGTTGCCGTCTCCGGCTTTACGGACCTCCCTAGGACTATCGGCATGCCGGAGGGCGGCATCAACGCATACCGCGGCAGGCTTCCGAGTGCCCCGCACCCAGTGCACGGTCCCGGCCGGCGAGGCAGCCGCGCCAGACGGAGGCAGGCCGACGCGGAGCCGCGGCCGCCCGTTGCGGTTGTTGGCGCGGCGCACGAATCCGTGATATACCAGTACGCACCAAGAGACACCGGCCCGAATGGGCCGCAGGGAGGAATTCATGAAAAGAATGCTGACGCTCGGCGCTGTGGCGCTGCTGAGCGTGTTCGTGACGGGAGCCGCGTTCGCGGCCGGGGAAGGCGAGGCCGGCGCCGCCGACGACGTGATCGAGGTGCACAGCTACGCTACCGTTTCCCACTCCGCCGGTTCGGAGGCGGGCACCGCGCAGCAGGTGCTCGACGACGTGCAGGCATACATCGAGGAGCACACCGGCGTGCGCGTGTTCACGCACCGCATTCCGCGCCAGGGCTACATCGAGCAGATCACCCTGCTGCTGGCTTCCAACGACCCGATGGACGTGATCGCCGGCATCCAGGTGCCGCAGTTCCAGCCCAAGGGCGCGATCAAGGCGATCAACAAGTGGTTCGACCAGATCCCCAACACGCGCAAGGCGTGGACCGACATCGCCTGGTCCAAGGTGAGCACCACCGACGGCCAGACCTGGGCCATTCCGCGCGGCGAGGTGGTGACATCGTGGCCGGTGTGGATCCGCGGCGAATACCTGCGCGAGTACGGCCTGGAGTATCCCACCACCATCGACGAACTCGAGAACGTGCTGGAGGTGTTCCTGCAGAACGACCCGATCGGCGGCGGCCAGACCCAGGTGATGATCACCAGCTACGCCCCGCACCTGCGCATGGTGATGGCCGGCGGCTGGCTGCCGGACGGCTACGGCCCGTGGCTGGATCCGGCCGACAACATGGTCAAGCCGCCCGAGTTGCACCCCGGGTTCCGGGACTTCATCGCCAAGATGCACGACTGGTACGAAAAGGGCTACATCTGGCCGGACAGCTTCAACATCCCGGCCAGCGAGGTGCGTCCGGTAATCTACCAGGGCCAGTTCGCCACCACCGCCTACTGGGTGTCGGCCGTCGGCATCGGCAAGTACACTATCCTCAAGAACTTCCCCGACGCCGATCCGGTCTACCAGCGGCCCATCATGGGCCCCGCCGGCATGATCGAGACGCTCAATCCCGCCGGCACGCATGGCTGGGTGTTCCCGGCGCGCTCGCCCGATGAGAACACCGAGGCGTTCCTGAAGGTGTTCGAGTGGCAGTACTCCGACGTCGAGAACTATATCACCGGCCAGGACGGCATCAAGGGCCAGCACTGGCAGTGGGTCGAGGAGGGCGACACCTACGAGTACATCGGCAACCGCGCGCTGTTCGAGGACTACCGCTTCGCCGTCGGCCTGCCGGTCGAGGTGCAGGCGCGCGTGCTGAGCCCGGAGATCGAGTTCTGGAGCGAGTACCTGATCAACGGCACCGACGACCTGGACGGCATCAAGCATCCGTTCGACGTGTCCATCGTCTGGGACATGACGGTGATCAACGACGTGGTGCCGATGACCGACCTGAAGCGGTTGTGGGACTCCGAGCCGGTCAAGTTCATTACCGGCCAGCGTCCGATGTCCGAGTGGGACGACTTCCAGCAGGAGATGCGGGACGCCGGCGTCGGCAAGTGGGTCGACGAGTACACCCGCCAGTACAACGCGATGCAGTAGCCGTTCTCAGGCGGCAACACGCGAGCCGCTGCGGCCCGGTCCGCCGACCGGTGCCGCGGCGGCCTTTTTTGTGAACGACGGCGGGTGATGGTACGATGACGGAGGAAGATGACGGGCGTGTCAGGCAGTGACCACACGGTAATTGCACCGGAAGCCGAACTGCGCACCGCTACCCGCAGCCCCGGCATGCTCGCTCGCAGCATCAGGAAGCATCACTTCTACTACTGGCTGATGCTGCCCGGCCTGCTGTACCTGCTCATCTTCAAGTACCTGCCGATGCTCGGCATCTCCATCGCCTTCCTGGAGATCAACCCGTTCATCGGGCTCAAGGGCGTGCTCGGCGGCGAGTGGATCGGCTTCAAGAACTTCCAGAAATTCTTCGGCTCCTACTTCTTCGGCAACATCGTCGCCAACACCTTCATCATCAGCGGCCTCAAGCTGCTGTTCAGCTTCCCCACCACCATCGTCCTGGCGCTGCTGATCAACGAACTGGTCAACGTGCTGTTCAAGCGCGTGGTGCAGACCATCTCCTACCTGCCGCACTTCATCTCCTGGGTGGTGGTGGCGGGCCTCGCGTTCAAGATGTTCTCCACCTCCGACGGCCTGGTGAACCAGTTGATCGAGTGGCTCGGCGGCGAGCGGCTCAGCTTTCTGGGCGATCCCCGCTACTTCCGCAGCGTGCTGGTGGCCACCCACGTGTGGAAGGAGATCGGCTGGGGCACGATCATCATCCTGGCCGCGCTCGCCGGCGTGAACCCGGAGCTGTACGAGTCGGCGATCATCGACGGCGCCAACAAGCTGCAGCAGATCTTCCGCATCACGCTGCCGTCGATCGCCATGGTGATCTCCATCCTGCTGATCTTCAACATCGGCAACCTGATCAACGCCGGCTTCGAGCAGATCCTGCTGCTGTACAGTCCGGTGGTGTACGACGTGTCCGACATCATCGACACCTACGTGTACCGCGAGGGGCTGCAGCAGCTCAACTTCTCCTACGCGGCGGCGGTCGACGTGTTCAAGTCGATCATCGCGCTGCTGATGGTGGTGGGCGCCAACTTCACCGCCAAGAAGCTGGAGCAGGAAGGGCTCTGGTAATGGCGGTCAGCATCTCGCGCGGCGAGAGGGTCTTCAACGGCTGCAACGTCGTGTTCATGATCCTCCTCTCCGCGTGGTTCATCGTTCCGTTCGTGGTGGTGGCGTCCACGTCGGTGGTGGGCGCGGCGGAGGCGGCGCGGCGCGGCGGGCTGGTGCTGATTCCGCAGACCTTCGATCTCGGCGCCTACCACGCGATCTTCGCCAAGGGCAGCGCGATCATCCGCTCCTACGGGGTGACCCTGTTCCGGGTGGTGGTGGGCACGGCGCTGAACCTGCTGTTCACGGCGCCGTTCGCCTACGCCCTGTCCAAGCGCAGCGTGCCGGGGCGCACGCCGATCACGATGTTCGTGTTCTTCACCATCCTGTTCCATGGCGGCTTGATCCCGACCTACCTGGTGGTGCGCTACACCGGCCTGTACAACACCCTGTGGGCGCTGGTGATTCCCCAGCTCGTCAACCCGTTCTGGATGCTGATCATGCGCAACTTCTTCTTCACCATCCCGGAGAGTCTGGAGGAGTCTGCGCTGATCGACGGCGCCACCCCGCCGGTGGTGCTGTGGAAGGTGGTGCTGCCGCTGAGCATGCCGGTGCTGACCACCATCGGGCTGTTCTACGCGGTGTGGCACTGGAACTCCTGGTTCGACGCCGCCATCTACATCGCCGACATCCGCCGCATGCCGGTGCAGATCATCCTGCGCCGCATCCTGATCAACGCCACCGAGGTGCTCAACGACAACCCGGAGATGCTCTACGAGATGGACGCGCCGCCGCCGCCGGACGCCATCAAGGGCGCGGTGATCATGGTGGCCACGGTGCCGATCCTGTTCGTCTACCCGTTCATCCAGAAGTACTTCGTGAAGGGCGTGCTGCTCGGCAGCGTGAAGGGATAGGGCGAGCCGCGTCGAGCCGCGCGCGGCGGTTCGGCGCGCTCAGTTGGGCCCGTCGTACTCGTAGCGGTGGTTGCCGGCCAGGTGGTCCCGCGGGCGGGGCACCAGCGGAATGGCGTTCTCGATGGGGCAGCCGGCGAACACGGGCGCACACGCCTGCTCCAGTTCGCAGCGCGTTGCCCGCCGGTACCAGGCCACGCTGTGGATCATGGCGACCATGAAGCGCGGTTCGGCGCCGCGGTTGGGGGTGCCCCGGTGCCACAGCCGCATGTCCCGGATCAGCACCGCCCCCTTGCGGGTGGCGCCCCGGACCGGCGCGCGGACCGCCCGGCGCGCGGCGACCCGCTCCTCCGGCACCCGGATGCTGCCCCCGATCACCACGTGGGTATCGAGGTGCGTGCCCGGCCACAGCTCAATGGCACCGTTTTCGACGGTGGTGTCGCCGAGCGCGATGTTCACCACCAGCCGCGCGGCCGGATGCGCGATGCCGAGCTCGGGCCACAGTTGGCCGTCGTCGACGTGCACCGGCTGCAGCCCGCTGCCGGGCAGGTTGGTGTTCCCGGTCAGGCAGTCGTTGAACGCGCCCGGCCCCAACACGGCGCGCGTTACCTGGCACACGAACGGATTGGCGATCACGTCCCGGAACACCAGGCCGGCGTCCGGGGGCGGGTTCTGCTGCACGTTGCCCCAGACGAAGTTGTGCGGCACCACCGGGAGGGTGCGTACGGTCGCGAGGTCCTCCGTCATCCGCTCCCGCAGCAGGTCGAGGTGGGCGTGGTCGACCACGCCGTTGATCACCACGAACCCGTCGGTGTGCAGAGCCGTGACCGCCCGCTGCAGGGCGGCTGCTGCGAAGCGCTCGTCGGCGTACTCGTTTGCCGTTGGCGTGATCTCGTTCATGGCGTCCCCTCTTCGACGCCGATCATCGGCGGCCGGCAACTCTTCTGCAAGAGCGGCGGCCTGCGCAGGGTGCGGCGCCGCGCCGCCGTCAGGTGAACGAGATTTGTCCGGATCGCCCGGGTCGTCAGCGCGCCGGAAGCTGTCGCCGAGTGGCTGCCGTCAGGTGAAGGAGGCTTCGCCGGGGTCGGCCGGGTCGTCGGTGATCAGCCGGAAGCTGCCGTCGGGCAGGCGGTGCCACTGCGGCACGTCGGGTTCGCCGGCGCGGTTGGCTACCGGCCCGGCCAGGATCGGGTCGCCGGTGGCGCGCAGATGCTCGTCGAGGTGCCGGTTGAGGTCGGCTTCGATGTCTGCCAGGGCGGCTTCGCCGGCGCGGTTGCGCAGCTCGAACGGATCCTTCTGCAGGTCGAACAACTGGGCATCGGGCAGCGGCTCGGCGTACCAGCGCTCCACCGTCTCCCGGTCGCCGGCATAGCGCGCCAGCCAGCCGGAGTCCACGTAGATCGGGATGCGCCGGTAGCCGCGGATCAGCTTGTAGCGCGGGCCGCGGATCACCCGGCTCGGGGTGTAGTACCAGGCGCCGCTGCGCCGCCCCCAGTTGAACTCGCTGAACGCGAATTGGCGTACCGTCCGCGTGTCGCCGGAGGTAAGGCGGGCGGCCCAACTGATGCCGCCGCTGGCGGGTGCCGGCAGGCCGCACAGGTCGGCAAGCGTGGGCAGCAGGTCGACGTTGCCGGTCATCGTATCCACGATCGTGCCCGCGGGGATGGTGCCCGGCAGGCGCAGCAGCAGGGCGGTGCGCAACCCGGAGTCGTAGGTGGTGTGCTTGGCACGCGCAATGGCCGGGCCGTGCTCGGTGGTGAACACCACCAGTGTGTCGTTCGCCAGACCGGCACGGTCGAGGGCGGCCAGGATCAGGCCCACGCGCCGGTCCAGGTCGCGGATCTGCCACGCCAGGGTGGCCAGGTCGCGGCGCGTGGCGGCCGTGTCCGGCAGGTAGGGCGGCACCTCCACGCGGTCCACCACACGTGGGTCGTATTGCGCCCCGAACGGACGGTGGCACTGGGTGAAGGACACCGACAGCAGAAACGGGGCGTCGCCCGCCCCGTGCGCTTCCAGGAACGCCGCCGCGGTGGCAGCCTGATCCTCGCGGTCCGTTTCGAGTTGCTTGGTAAAGCCCATCTCTTCCGGGCTGTTGAGCACCATCAGCCGCCCGCACAGCACGGTCCGGTAGCCGGCGTTTCGAAATCGGGCCGCCAGCGGGGGCGCGTTGCCTTCCAACAGCAGCGACTCCTGGCCGGTCACGCCCAGTTGGTGCGGCATCAGCCCGGTGTAGATCGCGGTCCGACTCGGCATGCAGATTGGCGCGGCCGCGATGTGTTCGCCGAAGCGCACGCCCTGCGCCGCCAGCGCGTCGAAGTGAGGTGTGTCCAGCCACGGATACCCGTAGCAGCCGAGCCAGTCCCCCAGGTCGTGGCAGTCGATGTAGACGACGTTGGGTTGCACGCTCGGCGGGCCGCTACCGGGTGGCGTCTTCGCCGCGGGCGTGGGCGAGTTCGCGGGCGCTGGGGTTGACCGACGGCCGGAACGGTACCTCGCACACGCGCGCGGGCACCGGCTTGCCCGGCTCGGGGGCGTACTCGTCCGGCAGGTGCACGGTCAGCTCGGTGCCGATCGCGGACAGCGCCACCGGCACGTAGCCGAGCGCGATGTTGGTGTCCAGCTCCGGCGCGTGCCACGGCGAGGTGAGGTAGCCGATCGGGTCGCCGCCGGCGGCATCCGACACCAGCCAGAAGTCCGGCGCGTAGTCGTCGATCGGCTTGCCGCCCAACGTCATGCCCACCAGCATCATCCTGAACGGCGGATTGCCGGCGTCCACCTGCTCGCGGACCCGCTCCAGCGCCGCCTTGCCGATGTAGTCGCCCTGCTTGCGGCGCGGCACCTGGTAGGCCAGGTTGCACTGGAACGGCAGCGTCTCGTGGTCGATGTCCTGGCCCCACGACATGATGCCGGCCTGGATGCGGCGCTGGTGGCCGGGGGCGATCACCGAGAGCTGGTGCGCCTTGCCCGCCTCCAGCACCGCATTCCACATCGCCTCGGCGTGCAGCGTGGCGTCGCGCAGGTAGATCTCGTAGCCCTTCTCGCCGGAGAAGCCGGACTGCGAGATCACCACCGGGCAACCGCCCACCTCGGCCTCCATGATGCCGTAGTAGGGGATGTCGCGGATGCCCGCGCCCACCAGGTCGGCCATCAGCGCCTCCGACCTGGGGCCCTGAATCTGCACCGGGCACGCGTCGATTTCGTCGATCCGCACGTCCATGCGCGCGCCGACGTTGACGCCCTGCAGCCAGTACAGCAGGTCGGAGTCGGCGAGCGAAAACCAGAACTCGTCCTCGGACAGGCGCAGCAGCACCGGGTCGTTGAGGATGCCGCCGCGCTCGTTGCACAGGATCACGTACTTGCCGTGCATCGGCTTGATGCGGGTGGCGTCGCGGGTAATCACGTAGTCCACGAACCGCTCCGCGTCCGGGCCCTGCACGCGGATCTGCCGCTCCACCGCCACGTTCCACATGGTGACGTGGTGGGTCAGCGCCTCGTGCTCGGCGGACGCGCCGCCATCTTCCGGGCGGACGTAGCCGCGCGGATGGTAGATGCGGTTGTACACGGTGGCGCGCCAGCAGCCCGCCTCGTGCGACAGGTGCCAGTAGGGCGACTTGCGCACGCGGTTGGAGATCAACAGCTCGGTGGGCGTGCGCCCGCTCTGGCGCAGGTTGATCGGAACGATGCGGTCGGACTGGTCGACGCTTTGCGGTTGGCCGGTCATGAATGCCCCCTCGGCGCCAGGCTGAACGGCTCGCGCGCGAACAGCCGGCGTACCATCGGTTCGAAGAATTCCAGCGGCAGCGACACGTAGTCGGGGTCGAATGCCGCCTGGTCCCAGCGGTGGCAGAAGTCCACCGCGTCCTGGTACCACGGATGGCCGCGGTACTTGTCGCGTGCGTTGCGGTCGCGGCCATGGTGGTGGGCGTAGTAGACGAGCTGGAACAGCCCGTGGTGGCGCACGATCCAGTACGTCTTCTCGGTTACGTACGGGCGCAGGATGAGGGCGGACAGCTCGCCGTGGCAGTGCGGGGCGAGCAGGTCGTCGATGTCGTGCAGCAGCGCGGCCACCACCATCTCCTCGTCGGCGCCGTCGCGGTGCGCGCGCGTCGCAGTCTGCAGCGAGTGCTCCAGGCGGTCCACCCGGTAGCCGGCCAGCGAGCCGGCCAGCGCGCGCAACTGTGCCAGCACGCGGTCGGCGAGCCCGGCGGCGTATTCTTCCTCGAACCGCGCCAGCAGCTCGTAGTCCTCGCGGGTGCCGTCTGCCATGGTGGTGAAGCTCACCGTGGCGGCGCGCGCCGTTCCGGTTCCATGCATGCAACCTGCCCCCTGCGATGGTATTTACGCGGGATCGCGCGGCGGGTCAATACGGCCTCCCGCCGGTCGCGAGGGATGCCGGCGGGCGCACCTTCGGCGCTCCGGAAAAATAGTCGAAAAACAGCTCGGAAAACTCTTGACAAGGCAGGGCGTCACAAGTCATTTGGAGAGCCAGATTCCCATTCTGCATTCTTGCTTCACATCGCCGGGGCCGCACGGCCCCAGATCGGTCGCGACGGGTTGAGGTGATCGAACATGGAGCACTCCATCAGCAGGGTCGTCGAGAACGGCGACGCCATGGCGGCGGTTTGGCGGGGCGGGGAGGAGACCAGCCTCCCCTACCTCTGGTTGCGCGACAATTGCGGTTGCAGCGAATGCCGTGTCGTGCAGACCACGGAGAAGCGGTTCCACATCTTCCGGGTCGCCCGCGAGATTCGTCCGCGGCAGGTGGCCATCGAGTGTCCCGGCCGCGACGACGAGGCGCTGGCGATCGTGTGGCCCGACGGCCACCGTACCCGGTATGGATCGGGGGAGCTTCGCCGATTGGCCGGTCAGCCTCACCGGACGCCCGACCACGTCCAGCATTGGGATTCCAGCTTCCAGCCGCGCAGGTACGACTTCAGCCGGTTCCTCCACGACGACCGCACGGCCGCCGACCTGATCGAGGAGTTCCTGGCGACGGGGGCGTGCGTGCTCGTGGACGCCCCCACCGAACCCGACTCTTCGGAGCAGCTCACCGCCCGTCTGGGCCCGCTGCGCGAGGTGGTGTTCGATCGCATCCACAACGTCGTGGTAGATCCGAAGGGATACAGCATCGCGCACACCGACCTGGCGATCGCGCCGCACAACGACTTCACCAGCTATAGCTGGCCGCCGAGCGTGCAGGTGCTGCACATGCTGGCCAACGAGTGCGACGGCGGCGAGTCCTCGATCGTGGACGGCTTCCGGGTGCTCGACGGGTTGCGCCGCGAACATCCCGGCCTGTTCGACGTGCTGTGCACGGTGCCGGTGCCGTTCCGCCTGGCCAGCGAGCACGACGAGAGCTACGCGGTCAACCCGATGGTCGAGCTCGACGGCGAAGGCAACGTCAGGCTGTTGCGCTTCAACACCCAGCAGATGAAGACCGTCCCCCTTGCCGAGCACCGCCTTGGCGCCTTCTACGCCGCCTACCACGAGTTGTCCACGCGCGTGAACGCGGCCGGCTCACGGGTCTCTCTCCGCCTGGGGGCCGGACAGGTGCTGCTGATCGCCGCGCACCGCGTGCTGCACGGACGCACCGCGCTGGGCTCGGCAGGACGGCGCCACCTGCAGGACGCCTACTTCGAGCACGACAACGTCCGCAACCACCTCGCCCTGCTGCGCCGCACCGGCCGCATCTGACTTCGCCACTCGGCGGGGCCGTCGCGGAGTTACCTGCGGCCGCGTCAATGCCGCTTGCTTGAATTGGGTTCGGCCCGGCGTGTCTGGCGGCCACGCTGCGACGCCGGTGTTACTCGTGCCGGCCCGCGGTGGCGGCGTGACGGCCGAACTTGCGTGGCCGGAAGCCTTCCCGGTTGATGATGCTGGCGCTGCTGCCGGTGGCGCGAATCACGTACAGCCCCTGTCGTTCGGCGTAGGATCCCGACGATTCATCGGCCTTGAGATAGGCGACCGCTCCGTAGATCTGCTTGGTTCGATACTCGGGCATCAACTCCGGAAGATCGCGCAACAGACCCACCAGGTGATCGACGTGGCGCACCTTGAGGGTGGTCTTCACTTCCACCACTACGACCTCGTCACCGTTGACGGCCAGAATGTCGATTTCCCAGCGGCGCGCACCGCGCTCCCTCTTGAGATTGGTTGCGGTGTGCTCGACCCTGATGCCGCGCTCGTTGAGCAACTCGACGAGATCGCCTTCCACCAGGGCTTCCATCAGCTTGCCCCACTGCCCGTTGAACAGATCGTCGAGCCTGCGGAGCCGGCGGTCGGTCTCCTGCATCTGCCGGTCGGTTTCCTGCATGCGGCGATCGGTCTCCTGCATCTGCCGGTCGGTTTCCTGCATGCGGCGGTCGGTTTCCTGCATCTGCCGGTCGGTCTCCTGCATGCGGCGATCGGTCTCCTGCTGGCTCCGTGCGAGTTCGCGCAGGATAGCCCACACTTCCTCTGAGTCAGCCGGCCCACTGTGTCCGTTGTGATCCGCCATCGGGTGCGCTCCGCCTCCGACAAGATAGCACCGCCTGCCGACCCCAGCAAACATTCCTGTCGCATAGGGAGAAGCGTCCGCACGCACGGGAGCTGCGACGGGAGTGTTACTCGTGCCGGCCTGCGGCGGCGGCGTGACGGCCGAACCTGCGTGGCCGGAAGCCTTCCCGGTTGATGATGCTGGCGCTGCTGCCGGTGGCGCGAATCACGTACAGCCCCTGTCGTTCGGCGTAGGATCCCGACGATTCATCGGCCTTGAGATAGGCGACCGCTCCGTAGATCTGCTTGGTTCGATACTCGGGCATCAACTCCGGAAGATCGCGCAACAGACCCACCAGGTGATCGACGTGGCGCACCTTGAGGGTGGTCTTCACTTCCACCACTACGACCTCGTCACCGTTGACGGCCAGAATGTCGATTTCCCAGCGGCGCGCACCGCGCTCCCTCTTGAGATTGGTTGCGGTGTGCTCGACCCTGATGCCGCGCTCGTTGAGCAACTCGACGAGATCGCCTTCCACCAGGGCTTCCATCAGCTTGCCCCACTGCCCGTTGAACAGATCGTCGAGCCTGCGGAGCCGGCGGTCGGTCTCCTGCATCTGCCGGTCGGTTTCCTGCATGCGGCGATCGGTCTCCTGCATCTGCCGGTCGGTTTCCTGCATGCGGCGGTCGGTTTCCTGCATCTGCCGGTCGGTCTCCTGCATGCGGCGATCGGTCTCCTGCTGGCTCCGTGCGAGTTCGCGCAGGATAGCCCACACTTCCTCTGAGTCAGCCGGCCCACTGTGTCCGTTGTGATCCGCCATCGGGTGCGCTCCGCCTCCGACAAGATAGCACCGCCTGCGGGGCCCAGCAACATTCCTGCTGCACAGGGAGAAGCTTCCGCACGCACGCGAGCTGCGCGGACACCTTGACCCGTAAGCGCGATACGCCACCATTGGCAGGCATGGACAGGGCAACTGAATCGGGTTCGCGGGCGGTGCCGGAGAGGGCGCGCTCCTGGGGCATCGAGGCGGAGCTGCTGACCCCGGACGAGGTGGTGGCGCGCATTCCGTTCGTGGACGGCGCCGTGATCAAGGGCCGCATCTGACGGCGTACTGCCGAAATTCCGGGTGAGTAACCGCGTCGCGGAGTTCGCGTAGTGGTGAGTTTGGACACTCCAGGGCGTTCTGGTGGTCGATCTCCTCCTGTCCGGTTGCGGCAGCGCTACCTCGACAAACCTCTTATCCATTCCAGAGCGCCGCCGAAATGGAACCGTTCGTCGGGGATATCGCCGAACACCGATCGGTAGCGCCTGCGAGTCAACTCGGCCTCCGGCGCTTCGCGGCTCAGATTGACGACAGTGATGTCGTCTCGCGGGAGGTCCTTCAGCGCTTCGGAGAACAGCGTCCGCGCCGCCATATCCGTGGTAGGGAACGAATAGCCGACGAACGTGACTTCGTGGGCCGTCGCCAGGCGGTCGAACGCCTGCGACCAGACGAGCCGAAGCACCGGCTGTTCCACAAGACTGGACTTCGACAGAATCGGCGGGACCATTACGGGTTCGGGCTCCAGGTGACCGCGGACCTGCGGACCGACATAACCGCCATCGGACCACTCGTGATGGTGTGTGATGCTGTCGATCGCGACCGGGCTCGAATAGCCCAGTTTCGGCCGCCAGTTGATCGATCCGTGGAGTTTCAGCAGCAGGAACTCCGGTTCCGGTATGAATTCCTCGCCCGTGGCAATCGTGTCCAATGAGGAAGGGCAGAAGAACCCGTATCCCCAATACGGGTTCCACCTGTCGGTCTCCTCCAGTGCCTCGTCGAGGAAATCGTCGTAGTTGAATGTGACGCAGCAGCATGCCTTGGCTTCGCAGTAGGTCGCGAATCGCTTCAGTTCCTCGCGACGGACGTCCCCGTTCCGGGCTTCACGGAGCCGGTCGAGGAACGCTCTCTTCAGTTCCGAAAGCAGGAAGCGGTATTCGTTCGCCGCGTTGCCCGCACTCTCGGCGTGGTCGTAGGGCATCAGGGCATCGAGACGCGTCATCAGGCGCTCGATGTCGATGTGACCTCTCTCGTCCAGACTTCGTTCCCAGTCCAGCAGGCGGCTCGCGTTGGGCAATCCGCGGACCTTGGTTTCGAGGTCATCGTTCTTGAAATCGTCGACGAGCAACGGCGCGCCGGGGACAACCGCGCGGGTGAACCCGGCGCCGGTGACCACGACATGATTGCCGGACAGGGTCTGCGCGGTATCCGCATCCCCCGGGATCGGTTCATGTGAAGACATCAGGAAGCGGAGCTTGAACCGCTGCTGGCCTGCTGCCTCTCCCAATGCCACGCTTCTTCGCGCGTGGTTGCCGGTCCCACCTGTTCAATGCGGCCCGTCGGCCACCGGCGGCTGTGTTCGCGCTCGCGGCGCACCAAGTCGGTCGTGATGCCGCAATGCACGATCTTCCCGTCTACCTTGAAGCGATATCTGTAGGTCGTTTCTGAGGCCATGACGCGTCCTTCACCGTAAGCACTATGCTTGAGGCAACTCCATCAGGTCAACGGCACTCTCGCCCACACGTCCGCTCCGCCCCCTCACCACGCGGAGAGCCTGACGGTGTCGTGGTCGAGTGTACGGGTATCCTTGACCAGCGAACGCGAGCTCCCACCAATGGAGGCTATGGGAACTGCTACTGAGTCGGGTTCGCGGGCGGTGCCGGAGAGGGCGAGGGTCGTGGTGATCGGGGCCGGGATCGTCGGCAACTGCCTGGTGGGGCATCTCGCCGGGCTGGGGTGGGACGACCTGGTGCTGATCGACAAGGGGCCGCTGCCCAACCCCGGCGGCTCCACCGGGCACGCGTCGAACTTCATCTTTCCCACCGACCACAATCGCGAGATTGCCATGCTCACCCTGGAGAGCATGCGGCAGTACGAGGAGCTCGGGGTGCGGACCACGTGCGGCGGCGCCGAAGTGGCGCGCACCGAGGAGCGCATGGAGGAACTGCGCCGGCGCATGACCTCGGCGCGCTCCTGGGGCATCGAGGCGGAGCTGCTGACCCCGGACGAGGTGGTGGCGCGCATTCCGTTCGTGGACGGCGCCGTGATCAAGGGCGGCTTCTGGATGCCGGAGGTGTCGGTGGTGGACTCGGTGCGGGCCGGCACCGTCATGCGCGAGCGCGCGCTGGCCAAGGGCGTGCTGACCGTGCTGGACAACACCGAGGTGACCGGGCTGGAAGTGGAGGCCCGGCCGTACAGCCGCCCGCGCATCCGGGCCGTGATTACCGACCGCGGCACCATCGCCGCCGAGCAGGTGGTGGTCGCCTGCGGCGTGTGGAGCCCGCGCATCGCCGCCATGGCCGGGGCCAGCATCCCGCTCACCCCGGCCGTGCACCAGATGGCCGACATGGGGCCGGTCGACCTGCTGGCCAGGACCGGCAACGAGATCGGCTACCCGATCGTGCGCGACATGGACGTGTTCATGTACGAGCGGCAGAGCCACGAGGCGATGGAGGTGGGCTCCTACGCGCACCGCCCGATCCTGGTGCGCCCGGACGACATTCCATCGCTCGCCGCGGCGGAGCGTTCTCCCACCGAGATGCCGTTCACCGGCGACGACTTCGCCCCCCAGCTCGGCCACGCGCGCGAGATCATGGGCGAGTTGCTCGCCGGCACCGAGATGCAGTACTCCGTGAACGGGCTGCTGTCGCTGACCCCGGACACCCACCAGGTGCTCGGCGAGACCGCCGAGGTGGAGAAGTTGTGGTCGGCGGCGGCGGTGTGGATCAAGGAGGGCCCCGGTACCGCGCGCCTGATCGCGGAGTGGATGACCTACGGCTACCCGCGGCTGTGCGATCCGCACGCCTCCGACATCACCCGCTTCTACGCCCACGAGCGTACCGAACAGCACATCCGCGCCCGCGCCGACGAGCACTTCAACAAGACCTACGGCATCGTGCACCCGCGCGAGCAGTGGGCCTCCGAGCGCGGCATGAACCGCGCCCCGTTTCACGACCGCACCACGGCCCTCGGCGCCGAATACTACGACGCGCGCGGCTGGGAGCGCCCGCAGTGGTACGAGTCCAACGCCGACCTGGTGCGGCGCTACGGCGTGCCCGACCGGCCGCACGAGTGGGACCGGCGCTGGTGGTCGCCGATCAGCACCGCCGAGCACCTGCACCTGCGCGACAAGGTGGGCATCGTCGACCTGAGCGCGTTCCAGATCTTCGACGTGTCCGGCCCGGGGGTGGTGCCCTACCTGGAGCGGCTCACCGTCAACAAGTGCGACCGCCCGGTGGGCAGCTCGATCTACACGCCGCTGCTCACCGAGGACGGCGGCATCCGCGCCGACCTCACCATCGGGCGGCTGGCCGCCGACCGCTTCCGGGTGGTGACGGGCGCCTTCGACGGGGCGCGCGACGAGGTATGGTTCCGCCGCCACCTGCCCGCCGACGGCTCAGTGCAGTTCGAGAACGTCTCGTCGGCGCTGTGCACCATCGGCGTGTGGGGGCCGGAGGCGGCGGCGTTGCTCGCCGGCATCACCGACACCGGCCTGTCGCAGGCGGAGTTTCCCTACGGCACGGTGCGCGAGGCGCTGATCGACGGGGTGCCGGTGTCCATGCTGCGCATCTCCTACGTCGGCGAGAGCGGCTGGGAGATTACCACCCGCATGCAGCACGGCGTGCGCCTGTGGGATGCGCTGTGGCACGCGGGCCGCCCGCTCGACGCCCGCCCGGTCGGCATCGGCGTGTACGGCACCACCGGGCGCATGGAGAAGGGCTACCTGCTGATGGGCTCCGACCTCACCGCCGAGTACTCGCCGGTGGAGGCGGGCCTGGCCCGCCCGCGGGTGAAGCGCGACGATTTCGTCGGCAAGCAGGCCTACCTGGAGGCGCGCGCCGCCGCGCCCCCCGCGAGGATGTGCGCCCTGACCATGGACCGTCACACCGGCGCCGCCGGCATCGACCGCTTCCCAACCGGCGGCAACGAGCCGATCCTGACCGCGGCCGGCGCGCGCATCGTCGATGCCCACGGCCGCGAGTCGCGCGTCACCTCCGCCGGCATGGGTCCCTCGGTGGGCAAGTACCTGCTGTTCGCCTACCTGCCGCCCGAGCACGCCGCCCCCGGCACCCGCCTGCAGGTGCTGTACATGAACGAACCCTTCCCGGTCACCGTCGCCCCCGGCCTGGCCACCTTCGACCCCACCGACACGCGCATGAAAGCATAAAGCGCGGTTGGCGCGACCGGACCACGGTCAGGACAGCAACAGGCCGTCGCTCAACCCGCGCCGCCGGGTGACGACTCGGATGTCGGGAGGAGCCGGAGCGCCAGCGACAGCCATGGCGCAGTCAATGTGGCCGCGGCCCGCACTCGATATGAAACAGGCCTGCTACATCCGCAAAAGACACTGATCTCGGTCGTATTTCATTCCTTGGGTATGGACCAAACGGTCGGTCGGGTGCAGAATTGGTCCGAGAGTCGGAGAGTTGAATCATGCAGGAGGTTCAAGGTCCGCTGAGTGACATCGTCAAGTCATAACTTGTCCAGACACGACTTGACGAGTCGGCGTAGGTTCGGCGTTGCCGGTGTCGTGCAGTTTGTCGGTCGCGAAGCGGAACTGGACCTCCTCCGCCAAGCCTTCCATTCGCCCAGATCGGAACTCATCCCCATCTACGGGCGGCGCCGGGTGGGCAAGAGCGAACTCATCCTGAAGCACATGTCGGACATGCCGGGCGTGTACTACCTGGGCCAGCAGTCTTCGGCCGCGCTGCAAGTGAGGGAGTTCCTGGCCGAGGCCGCCCGCGCGCTGGGCATGCCGCTGCTCGCCGCGCTGCGCACTGCCGACTGGCAGCCGGCGTTGCGCACGGTTACCGAGCAGTGGACGCGCGCCAACCCGGGGAAGAAGCTGGTGCTCGCACTCGACGAGTTTCAGTGCATCGCCGCCTCCAGCCCGAGCCTGCTCTCCGACCTGCAGCGCTGCTGGGACCGCTGGTTGCGCGATGCGGGCAACGTCATGCTCCTGCTGTGCGGGTCCTACCTGGGCTTCATGGAGCGGGAAGTGCTGGGCAGCAAGAGCCCGCTGTTCGGCCGGCGCACGGCGCAGATCCACCTGCAACCGTTCGGCTATCGGGATGCGGCCCAGTTTCATCCGCACTGGCCGCTTGCCGATCAGGCGCGCGCCTACTTCCTGGTCGGCGGGTTGCCGCACTACCTGCTGTGCCTCGACGACAGCCGCTCCATCGAGGTCAACATCCAGGAACAGTTGCTTACCGAGTTCGCACCGCTGTTTCACGAGCCGCTACTTCTGCTGCGCGAGGAACTGCGTGAGATCGGGCCGTACCAGGCGACGCTGCATGCGGTCGCCTTCGGCCGAGGCACCGCGCCGTCAATCGCTGCCGCCACGGGGCTGCCGGAACGCAGTCTGCACTACTACCTGCGGCAACTGACCGGCCTCGGCTACCTGCGCCGCCGCTACCCGCTGGACAGCCGCCGGCCCAATCCTCGCCGGGTGCGTTTCGAGATCGATGACCCGCTGCTGCAGTTCTGGTTCCGTTTCGTGTTCCCCAACGTCAGCGTGATCCGCAGTGCCGGGGCGGAACGTGCTTTCGGCGACCGCATTGCGCCATCGCTCGACTCCTGGTTCGGTGGCCGCTTCGAACGGCTGTGCCGGGAAGCGCTGCCACTCATTTATGCCCAGGAGGGGGTGGCAGCCGGTTTCGAAGTCGGCGAATACTGGAGCGCGGCAGCGCAGATCGACGTGGTCGGCATGCGCGACGACAACTGGACCGACCTCGGCGAGTGCAAGTGGGGTCGGGTGCGCTCGCCGCGTGCCCTGGAAACGGAACTGGAACGCAAACGGCAGCAGTATCCGAACAGCCGGGGCGCCACGCTCAGCCGCCGCTACTTCACCCGCCGCAAACCGGCGACACGGAGGGAATCGGACGGCTGGTACTCCCTCGACGACCTGTACGCCCTGCGACCCCAAACCGCCGCCGCCGCTTCCGGCCCATCGCGGCCAGCGTAGGCGCCCGTCCCGAGTCCGGCAGGTCCCTACGGGCGGCGCCCGCCGCCGGTCAGTGGCTCGCGGCGCCGGCGGCTTGCAGGTATTCCAGGCTCTGGTGGCGGAAGTAGGTGTTGTACAGCTCGGCGTAGTGGCCGCCGGCATCGAGGAGTTGCTCGTGGGAGCCTTCTTCGATGATGCGCCCGGTGCGCAGCACGACGATGCGGTCGGCCTGCTTGATGGTGGACAGGCGGTGTGCGATCACGATGGCGGTGCGGTCGCGCAGCAGTTCGTCCAGGCCTTCCTGGATGAGCGCCTCGGTGAGCGGGTCCACGCTGGCGGTGGCCTCGTCCAGGATGACGATCTCCGGCCCCTTCAGCAGCACGCGGGCCAGGGCGACGAGCTGGCGCTGGCCGAGGGACAGGTTGCGCCCGCGCTCTTCCACCGCGGTGGCCAGCCCGTCGGGCAGCGTGGCGATCCAGTCGCCGCCGCCTACCCGGCGCGCGGCGGCGGTCACTTCCTTGTCGTTCGCGTCGCTCCTGCCGTAGCGGACGTTGTCGAGCACGCTGCCGTTGAACAGGAACGGCACCTGGGTCACGAAGCCGAGGTGGGAGCGGAAGCTGGCCAGATCGAGCGACCGGATGTCGCGGCCGTCCACCAGGATCTTGCCTTTCTGGAACTCGTAGAAGCGCGCCACCAGCTTGGTGATGCTCGACTTGCCGCAGCCGGTATGGCCCACCAGCGCCACCGTCTCGCCCGGCGCCACGGCGAAGGAGAAGTTGTCGAACACCGTCTCGCCTTCCTTGTAGTGGAAGCTGACGTTGCGCAACTCGACCGCGCCGGCCAGGTTGGACACCGGCTCCGACCCGGTCTGGACCACCTGCGGCTCGGTGTCCAGCAGGGCGAACACGCGCTCGCCGGCGGCCAGGCCGAGTTGGAACTGGCTCCAGAACGAGGCGATCGAGGTGAGCGGGAACCACATCAGGCCCACCGCCTGCAGGAACAGGTACCACTCGCCGGTGGTCAGGCCGCCGCCGGCAGCGCGCAGCCCGCCGGTGTAGGCGAGCGTGGCGTTGCCGAAGCCGGAAAGCAGGAACAGCACCGGGAAGATGCTCGAGAACACGATGCCGGCGCGCCAGTTGAGGCGGAACGACTGCCGGTTCACGTCGCCGAACTGGTCGTACAGGGTCTGCTCCTTGCGGAACGACTTGGCGATGCCGATGCCGCTCACCGTCTCGTGCACGTGCGCGCTCACCTCAGCCACAGCGCGCCGCGACTGGGTCACCACGTCACGCGCGATGCGGCGGAACGCGAGCGCCACGCCGACCACCAGCGGCACCAGCACCAGCGTGATCAGCGTCAGCACCGGATCGACGGTGGCCAGGTAGACGAAGATCAGCAGCACCAGGACGGTCTGGCTCACCACCTCCATCGACAGCGTCACCACCTCCGAGAACGCCTGCGTGTCGGCGGTGACGCGGCTGACGATCTTGCCGGTGGGATACTGGTCGTAGAACGACAGGTCGTGGCGCATCAGCGCGTCGAAGGCGTCGCGGCGCATGCGCAGCACCACGTTGCCGATGGCGCGCGAGCCGAGCATTCGGCGCACCGCGTTCAGCCCCCAGTTGGCGGTGTTGAGCAGCGCGATGGCCACCACGATCACCGCGATCGCGCTCATCGACGTGGCGGTGTCGGCGACCTGGTCGATGGCGCGCGACATCACCGCCGGGAACGCGGCGCCGAACACGGACGACGCCGCCACCGCCGCGGAGACGACCAGCATGCGCCGCCCCTCGGTGCGGAAGTAGGCGAAGATGCGGCGCACCAGCTCGCGGTCGCTGTAGGTGCGGTCGTACTCCTCGGCGCCGATGCCGTCCATGATGAACGCCATTAGCCGGCCACCCCCGCGACTTCCGTCACCGCGGCCCGCAACGGCGGCAGCTCGATGTCGTAATGGCTGAAGATGCGCCGGTACGCGGTGGAGGTGGCGAGCAGTTCGTCGTGCGTGCCGGCCGCCGCCAGCCGCCCGCCGGCCAGCACCAGGATGCGGTCCGCCCAGCGGATCTGCGACAGGCGGTGGGTGATGATCAGCGTGGTGCGCCCGCGCTGCACGGTGCGCAGGGCGCGCTGGATCTCGTCCTCCGTCTTGCTGTCGATGGCGCTCGTGGAGTCGTCCAGAATGAGGATGCGCGGATCCTTCAGAAACGCGCGCGCCAGGGCGAGCCGTTGCCGCTGGCCGCCGGACAGGGTCACGCCGCGCTCGCCGATGGCGGTGTCGTAGCCGTCCTGAAAGCCGGTGATGAAGCCGTGCGCGGCGGCGGCGCGGGCGGCCGTCTCGATCTCCTGCCGGCTGGCGTCGGGGCGGGCGAAGGCGATGTTCTCGGCGACGGTGCGCGAGAACAGGAACACGTCCTGCTCGATGTTGGCGATCTGCGAGCGCAGGCTGGTCAGGTTCCAGTCGCGCAGGTCGACGCCGTCGACGGTGATCCTGCCCGCGTCGGGGTCGTAGGTGCGGTTGACCAATTGCGTGAGCGTGGTCTTGCCGGCGCCGGTCTGGCCCACGATCGCCACCGTCTCACCCGCCGCGATGCGCACGTCGATGTCGGTCAGCGCGCTCTGGGCGTCCTGGTACCCGAACGACACACCTTCGAAGGCGATGGCCCCTTGCACCGCCGCACGGCGGCCGCCGGTGTTCTGGTCCAGCTCCGTGGACGCGGTGAGCACCGCCAGGATGCGGCGTGCGCCGGCGATGCCGGTCTGCACCATCGCGAACGAGAACGCGGACATGAAGGCGGGGATGCGCAGCAGGTGCATCAGCCCAACCAGCGCGATCAGCTCGCTGAGGTCGATGCCGCCGGCACGCAGCAGCACGATGCCGTGCAGCAGCGACAGCGCCACCGCCACACCGAACATCAGCATCGGCACGTACAGCGCCTCGATGCGGCCCTGGCGCACGAACAGGTCGCGGAACAGCGCGGCGCCGGCGTGGAACCGCTTGCGCTCCCAGGTCTCCCGCACCGCGGCCTTGACCAGCTCGATGCCGGACACCGCCTCCTCGGCGGTGGCGGTCACCTGCCCGTACTGGACGCGCTGCTCCATCAGCACCGGGCCGAGGCGGCGGGTGTAGTCACGCACGGTGAACACGAACGCCACCGCGAACAGCCCCGGCACCAGCAGCAGCCGCGGGTCGAGCAGGGCCACGTAGGTCAGCGGCGCCACGAACCCCAGCACCATGTCGGACATGAACATCAGGCCCGGATGCACCATCTGGTTGAGATGGCGGATGTCGTCGGTGGCGCGGGCGACCAGGTCGCCGACCCGTTGCCGGTTGTGGTAGGTCTGGCTCTTGCCGAGCAGGCTGCGGTACAGCTCGTCGCGGGCGTCGCGCTCCAGGCGATGGCCGAGCGTGACCGCGCACAGGCTGGAACACAAGGCGCAGATGGAGTCGCCGGCGAGCACCGCCAGCAGCGTGGCCGAGGCGGCCAGCAGGGCGGCGCCGGCGCCGCCGTCGATCACCACCTGCGCGACCCTGGCGACCATCACCGGGCCGAGACCGAACAGCGACCAGGCGGTGATCGAGCACACCACCGCACCGGCCGCCAGGATCGGATGGTGGCGAATGTGCGAGAACACCCAGCGCAGCGGCGAACGGGTGTCGTAGCGGCGGCCCTCGGTGGCCACCCCGGAGGCGGTAAATTCCGAGATCATCGGCGCGTGGCGGGACGACAGCGGCGGGACTGACGAGTGAGGCTCATCACAGGATGGCAAGTGTACGCATACGCGCGGCGAAAGTTCACTCTTTTCCGCGTCCGGCGGTGACGTCTGTTTGCCGGCGCCGCCATGGCGCGACGGACCGGTGCGAAAGCGACCGGCGCAGCGGGCCGGCGGCAGCCCGTGGCGAAACCCAGGCTGCATGAAGGCCGCGCAACGACGCGTTGCGCCGGGGGCTGCTACCGCGGCAACGGACCGGCGCCGCGGGTGCTGAACCCTGCCTCCGCCACCAGGATCGGGTACACGACCGGCAGGAAGTTGGACACCAGTTCGAGGCCCAGGTGTCCGCACGCCGCGAACAGCGCAACCGCCGCCAACCTGCCGGCGGCCGGCTCAGCGGCGGCGACCGGCGCGGTGCGCGCGCGCGGTGCGGGTCGCATGGTGCGCATGCTCGCGCGCTTGCCCGCCGCCAATCAAGCACTTTGGTTGGTCTGGCGTGACCATGGCGGAGGTGGGGATGGCGGCGTCGACTGTGCCTTCGACACGATCGGGGAGCGGCGTGAACGCCGGCGGGATTCTCTGTGTGAGAGTGTCGTATAGTGTCGGTGAGGGGTCGCGGCGTGCCTGCTGAACTGGAGACGATCATCGAGGTGCTGGAGTCGGATTGCGATCGGCTCGGGCATCTGAACCACGTGCAGGCGGTCAGGATGCTGGAGCGTGCGCGCGGCCACTGGTACACCGCCAACGGCCTGCGCGACGCCGGCAGGAACTACGTCCCGGTGGTGGTCAACATCAACTACGACTATCGCCGCGAGTGTTTCCTCGGCGAGCGCCTGCGCGTCATGACGCGGGGCCAGCGGCTGGGGCGCAAGAGCTTCACCCTCGGCCACGAGATCATCAAGCCGGACGGCGCGATTGCGCTCCAGGGAGCGGCCACGAGCGTGATCATGGACCTGGACTCGCGGGTGATCGTTACGGTACCCGGGTGCGTGGCCAGCCACCTGCCGGCGCCGCAGGCGGCGGAGGCGGAGTGAGTCCGGCGCGTCGGGCTGCAGCCCTGGACGAACGCGAGTACTTGGCCGCGGTAGCGAAGCTGGTCGAGCACGCCTGGCCCGCCGGTGTGCCGCGTGAGGTCCGCTACCCGCTCGGCGAGATCCCGGTGACCGAGCATCTGCGCCACGCGGCGCGCGCGACGCCCGACAAGACCTGCGTCGCCTACTACGGCTATCGGCTCACCTACGCCGAACTGGACGACGCCAGCGACCGGTTCGCCGCCTTCCTGGAGGCGCGCGGGCTGGTACGGGGAGACCGCGTGGCGGTGCTCCTCTACAACTGCCCGCAGTACTTCATCGTGTTCTACGGCATCCTCAAGCTCGGCTGCGTGCACGTGCCGGTGAACCCGATGTTCAAGGAACACGAACTGCGCTACCAGCTCGCCGACGCCGACCCCAGGGTGCTGGTGGCGATGGACCGGCTGCATCCGCTGGTCGAGACGGTGCGGGACGAAACCAACCTGGAGGCGGTGGTCGTCACCCGCTTCGCCGACTATCTCCCGAGCGAGCCCGGCCTGCCGCTGCCGAAGCTGCTGCAGGAGCTGCCGCGCGCCTGTCCCGGCGCCCTGGAGCTGCCGGAGCTGCTGGCCGGCCACGGTCCCGGCTTCACGCGGCCCGCCCCGAGCCTCGACGACCTGGCGAGCATCAACTACACCGGCGGCACCACCGGGATGCCGAAGGGGTGCATGCACACGCAGCGCAACATGCTGCATGCCTGCACCGCGGGCAGGGTAACGTACCTGCGCCCCGGCGCCTCGCCGCGCGACATCCGTACCGTGTCCTACGTGGCGGGCTTCTGGATCTCCGGCCAACTCCGGCTGATCGAAACGGTGCTGACCGGATCGACGCTCATCTACTTCGCCCGCTGGGACGCCGAGGCCGTGCTGCAGGCGATCGAGCGGTACCGGGTCACGCACCTCAGTGGACCGCTGGACACCATCGTGGAACTGATGGAACGGCCGGACATCGAGCGCCGCGATCTGAGCTCGCTCGAAGTCACCACCTGCACGTCGTTCGTCAAGAAGCTCAACCTCGGCTACCGGCGCCGCTGGCGCGAGCTGACCGGGATCACCCTGCACGAGTCGTCGTTCGGGATGACCGAGACCCATACCTGGGACACGTTCACGACGGGAATGCAGGACGGCGACCTGGACCTGAAGTCCACGCCCATCTTCGTGGGGCTGCCCACCGCCGGCACCCGCTACAAGATCGTCGACCGCAGCAGTGGCCGGCTGGTGCCGCTCGGCGAGGAAGGGGACATCGTGGTGTCCTCGCCGTCGCTCATGAAGGGCTACTGGCGGGATCCCGAGAAGAGTGCCGAGCAGATCCGGGACGGGTGGTTTCGCACCGGCGACGTCGGCATGATCGACGAGCGCGGCTACCTGCACTACCTCGGCCGCGACAAGGAGATGCTCAAGGTCAAGGGCATGAACGTGTACCCGTTCGAGCTCGAAAGCCTGCTCGGTCATCACCCGGCGATCGCCGGCAGTGCCGTGGTCGGCCGCGCCGACCGCGAGCGCGGCGAGGTGCCGGTGGCGTTCGTGAAGCTCGCGCCCGGCTGCGAGGCAACCACGGGCGACGAGATCGGCACCTGGTGCCGCGACAACATGGCGACCTACAAGCTGCCCGAGATCCGTATCGTGGATGAGTTCCCGCTCACGGAGGTCGGCAAGGTGAGCAAGGCCCGGCTGCGCCAGTGGTTGCGGGACGGCGCGGCGGACACCGAGGTGGCCTCCGCCTACCAGGTGTCGACGTAGGGGCGCTTCTTGCCGGACCGCGGCGCCTGCGGCGGCAGCCGCCGCAGGCTGGCGGCGATCCACCGGCGGGTGTCGGCCGGGTCGATGACGTCGTCGATGCCGCCGCCGGCCACGGCGTTGACGGCCTTGGCGCGTTCGTAGGCGTCCGCGACCCGGCGCTCGAATTCCGCGCGCCGCTGCTCGGGATCCGCGATCGCCGCCAGTTCCCGGCGGTAGCCGAGCTTGACCGCGCCTTCCAGGTTCATGCCGGAGAATTCGGCGGTAGGCCAGGCCACGGTGAAGAACCCGAGCAGCGAGCAGGCGCCGCACATCGCCTGCACGCCGAGCCCGTACGCCTTGCGCACGATGACGCCGAACAGCGGCGTGGTCAGGTTGGCGCCGGTGTTGAACATGCGCGCGCTGTGCCGGACCAGCGCCGTGCGCTCGTGCTCCGGCCCGACCATGATGCCGGGGCAGTCCATCAGGCTCAGCACCGGGAGGTCGAAGGCGTCGCACAGTTGCAGGAAGCGCGCGCCCTTGTCGGCGCCGTCGGAATCGATCGCCCCGGCCAGGTGATGCGGGTTGTTGGCGAGCACCCCCATGGGGCGGCCCTCGACCCGGATCAGCGCGGTGATGATGCCGACGCCGAACCGCTCGCGCAGCTCCAGGACCGAGCCGCGGTCGGCGATGGTCTCGATCACCTCGCGCATGTCGTACAGGCGCAGCCGGTTGTCCGGCACCACGTGCCGCAGGCGGCGCTGGTCGTGGCTGTCCCAGTCATCGAGCGCGCCCTGGAAGTACGACAGGTAGCGCTTGGCCACGTCGACGGCGCTCGCCTCGTCCTCTACCAGGATGTCGACCACGCCGTTGGCGACCTGGAACGACATCGGTCCCACCTCCTCCGGCGTGTAGACGCCCAGGCCGCCGCCCTCGATCATCGCCGGCCCGCCCATCCCGATGGTTGAGTTCCGGGTGGCGATGATGACGTCGCAGCAGGCCAGCAACGCGGTGTTGCCGGCAAAGCAGCGCCCGTTGTTGATGCCGACCAGCGGCACCAGGCCGCTGAGTTGCGAGAACTGCATGAAGGTGGGGGTGTCCATGGCCACGCGCGGCCCCACGTAGTCGTCGCCGGGGCGGCCGCCGCCGCCCTCGGTGAACACCACCACCGGCAGCCGGTAGCGCGTCGCCAGTTCGTACATCCGGTCCTGCTTGTAGTGGTTGCGGCGACCCTGGGTGCCGGCCAGCACGGTGTAGTCGTAGGCGACCACGATCGCGCGCGAGTGCCGGTCGGCGAACCGGTCGCCGTTGATCGACGCGGTACCGACGACCAGGCCGTCGCCCGGCGTCTTCTCGCGCAGCCCCTGGTCGTCGTTGCGCTGGTGCTGTTGCGCGACCACCAGCGGCCAGTACTCCTGGAACGAGCCCGGGTCGACGAGCTGGGCGATGTTGCGGCGCGCCATGCGGAACCCCCGCTGCTGCCGCTTGGCAACCGCTTCCGGCCGGTTCTCGTCCAGCGTGTAGGCGTGCCGGTCGATCGCTTCCTGCAGGTCGGGGCGGATGTGGTCGAGGTCGATCGACGGTGCGGCGGCGGCGCTGCGTCGCCCCAGGTCGGCCGGTTCGACGTACACCAGCGGGTGTCCCTCGACCACGACGTCGCCCACGCGCACCGCGATGCCGCGCACGTGGCCCGCCGCCTCGGCCTCGACGAAGTGCTGCATCTTCATCGCTTCCACCACGACCAGCTCCTGGCCCGCGTGCACGGCATCGCCCACCGCGACCAGCACGCTGACGACGGTGCCCTGGATGGGAGCCGGCAGCGCGACCGTGCCGGCCGGGGCGGTCAGGGGCATGGCCGCGCCGGCCCGGTCGGCGCGGCTGTCGGGACCGCCTTCGCGGGCCGCGCCGGCGTGGGCGAACACCGCCAGCGGATCGGTACTGACCGGGTTCGCACCGCCGGCGGGGGCCGGCTTGGCGAACGGTCGCCGCCGCGGATCGGTTCGGGGGGCCGCGAGGTCGGACAGGTGGTCGTCGACGAACCGCGTGTAGAGGCGGCCGGCGCGGAAGTCCGGGTGGTCGATGAGGTTCCGCAGGAACGGGATGTTGGTCGCCACGCCCGCCAGGCGGAACTCGCCGAGCGCCCGTGACGTGCGCCGCACCGCGTCCACGAAGTTCGGCGACGGCGAGTGGCCGACCACCTTGGCCAGCAGCGAGTCGAACGCGGGGTTGGTCGTATAACCGGCGTAGCCGTAGGTGTCGGTGCGCACGCCGGGACCGGTCGGCGGCTCGAACGCGGTGATGGTGCCCGCCGCGGGCCGCACCCGGCCGTCGGCGCTCAGGGTCTCCAGGTTCACGCGCGCCTGGATCGCAAAGCCGCGCGCGGCGGGGATCTGCTCCTGCGTGAGCCCGAGATCCGCCAGCGACCGGCCGCCGGCGATGCCGAGCTGTGCCTGCACCAGGTCGAGGCCGGTGACCGCCTCGGTAACCGTGTGCTCCACCTGCAGCCGGGGGTTGGCCTCGACAAAGGAGAACGCGGCAGCGTCGCCAGAGCCGTCGCCCGAGTCGTCCGCGTCCACCAGGAACTCGAAGGTCCCGAGGCCGCGGTAACCGGCCGCGGCCGCCACGCGCTTGGCCGCGTCGATGATGCGCGCGCGCAGCGGGGCGGGCAGGCCGGGCGCCGGGGCAATCTCGACCAGCTTCTGGTGGCGCCGCTGCGCGCTGCATTCGCGCTCCCCGACCTGCACCACCTCGGTGCCGTCGCCGAGGATCTGCACCTCCACGTGGCGCGCCCTGGTGACCATCCGCTCAACGTACAGGGTGCCGTCGCCGAACGCGCCCTGCGCCTCGGAGCGGCACCGTTCGAAGGCGGCTGCAACCTGATCCGCGCTCCAGACGGCGCGGGTGCCGCGGCCGCCGCCGCCGGCCACCGCCTTGATCATCATCGCGGAGCCGGCGGGCAGTCCCGCGAAGAAGGCGGCCGCCTGGCCGGCGCTGGTCGGAGCGTCGGTTCCGGGCAGCACCGGCACGTCGTGCGCTGCCGCCGCGGCGCGCGCCCGCAGCTTGTCGCCGAACAGCTCCAGCGTCTCGACCGCCGGCCCCACGAAACGCAACCCGCCCTCCTCGCAGGCGCGCGCGAAGGCGGCGCTCTCGGCCAGGAACCCGTAGCCGGGGTGGATCGCGTCGCACCCGGCCGCGCGCGCGAGCCGCACGATCGCGGCGCCGTCCAGGTAGGCGGGTACGCCGCGCCCGGACAGCGGCAGCGCCTCGTCGGCCACCTGGACGTGCAGCGACGCCGCGTCGTCCTGCGAGTGGATGGCGACGGTCGCGATGCCGAGGTCGGCGGCGGCCCGCGCCACGCGCACCGCGACCTCGCCGCGATTCGCGATCAGGAGTTTGCGCAGCGCCACTACCTTCCCTTCCAGCGGGGCGGCCTCTTCTCGGCGAACGCCCGCGGTCCCTCGATGTAGTCCTCACTGCCCCGCATCGCCTCGACCGAGTCGTACCGGCCCCGAATCGCCTCCTCCAGCGAAGGCGTGTCGAGGCTCCGGTACACCACGTCCTTCGATGCGCGGATCGAGAGCGGCGCGCAGGCGCAGATCATCTGCGCCCAGCGGTTCGCCTGGCTCAGGATCTCGGCGTCGGGAACCACCGCGGTGACGAAGCCGAGCTCGTAGCCCTCCTCGGCGGATACGTGGCGGCCGGTGAGTATCATGCCGAGGGCGCGCTTGGCGCCGATCTCGCGCGGCAGGCGCTGCATGCCGCCGGCGATGGCGGCCATGCCTACCTTCGCCTCCGGCAGCGCAAAGCGCGCGCTGCGCGCCGCGATGATCAGGTCGCAGGCGAGCGCGATCTCGAAACCGCCGCCCATGGAAACGCCGTTGACGGCGGCGATGATCGGCTTGGTCAGGTCGAACCGGGAGGTCAGGCCGCCGAATCCTCGCGGCGTGGGCACGCGCTCGCCGCCCTCAGCCTGGTAGCGGAGGTCGTTGCCGGCGCAGAAGCCGCGGCCCTCACCGGTGATGATCGCTACCCTGGCGTCGTCGTTGGCGGCGAAGTCGTCGAACACGCGGCCCAGCTCGGCGTTGGCGGGCGGATGCAGCGCGTTGAGGCGCTCCGGTCGCGTGATCGTCACGGTCATTACCTGTCCGGACAGGTCGACCCGGCAGAATTCTGGCATGGCGGTCCCTCCTCGGGGGAAGTGTCTGGGGTCTCCCCATCATATCTGTCCCGCACCCTCTCGGTCACATGCCGAGCCCCGCGAGTCCATCCCCGTCCATTCCCTCCATTCCCGCGCGGACGTTGATGGCCCCGGAACGGGTCGGCTACCCTGCTCGAGCCGCTTCCGAACGGGAGCGCACAGGAGGCTGCACATGACCACGCGCGCGGCGATCCAGACCGAGCCCGGCGGACCGCTGATCATCGACGAACTGGCGCTGCCCTCGCCCGGGCCCGACCAGGTGGCGGTCAAGCTGTTTTCCAGCGGCATCTGCCACTCGCAGCTCCACGGCATGGCCAACGCCACCCGCCCGCGCCCGATGCTGCTCGGCCACGAGGGCACCGGCGTCGTCGTGCAGGCCGGCGCGGAGGTCAGCCACGTGCGCGAGGGCGATCACGTGATCGTGACCTGGGTCACCCGGACCCCGCTGACGGTACCGCAGGCCATGGAGCCGCCGATCGCCTTCGAGTACCGGGGGCAGCCGGTGTTCTACAACCACGTGCATACCTGGAGTGAGCACGTCGTCGCCGTGGCCGAGCGCGTGGTCGGTATCGCGCCGGACGTTCCGACCGACGTGAGCTGCATCGTCGGCTGCGCGGTGCTCACCGGGGCCGGCGCCGTGTTGTACACCGCCGGGGTGCGGCCCGGCGACTCGGTGGCGGTGTTCGGGGTCGGCGGCGTGGGGCTGTCGGCGCTGCGCATGGCGGCGCTCCTGGACGCGCACCCGGTGATCGCGGTGGACCTGCGCGACGACAAGCTGCAGTTCGCCCGCCGCTTCGGAGCGACCCATACGGTGAATGCGGGCGAAGTGGATCCGGTCGAGGCGATCACGGACCTTACCGGCGGCGGTGCCGACTACGCTTTCGACACGATCGGGGTGCGGGCGACCGCCGAGCAGATTCTCGACGCGACCCGTCCCGGCTGGATCGGGGCGCACAGCCATGGCGGCATGGCCGTCCTGGTCGGCGTTCCGCCGGCCGAGATGACCCTCGACCCGCGCAAGTTCATGATGCACCAGCGCCGCTACACGGGCAGCCACGGCGCGTCCATCCCGGAACGCGACTTCCCGATGTACCTGCGCATGCACGCGGAGGGCAGGTTCCCGCTCGATGAGCTGGTGACCGACCGCTACCGCCTCGACCAGATCAACGAAGCATGCGCGGCGCTGCGCGCCGGCGACATCATGGGCCGCGCCATCATCGAGTACGACTGACCCAGAACCAAACCAGGTCCGCTACGCGTGCGCGGTGGCCCAAAGCAGCCCTCACGGCCGTTAGTTGCGCGGAGTCAACCGCGCGGCAGAGGTCCGGGCTCGGCACGCTGGCCGCGCCGCGCACATCACGACGCGTCCAGTTGGCTCTCGACCGGTGTCAACCGATACACACGCGCCATTCGCGACGCTGTGCGCATGTCTCCCCGTCGCAGTGCATCCCGAACATCATCGAGACGATACGCGTCGTCGAGCGTCAGATAGGGGCTCCACCCTCCTTCGGCTTCGATGAGATCAACGGACACCTCGGCGACGTAGTCGCCTTCCCGTACGAGACGGGTCATCGGTCGGTGGCTCATTCAACCCTCCGCAAGTAGTCTTCCGTCCACAACCCGGGATCGGGGCGGTATGCAGTCACGATGACGGCCGGACTGTCCGATCCAGCCGGTATACCCCAAACGACATGTATGAATTGATTCTGCTCATCACTCTGCCGGACGAGTACGCATGGACCCTTCGGATAGTCAGGATAATCTTCGACAACAACGGCGCGTCCGATGCCCTGTATCAACTCCCGTGTGCGGAGGCCGTCAGCAGCCGCCTCATCATACCCGTGAGCGGATACTCGGACCTCGCCGGCTATGACGAGACTCTTCACTGCGGCGAGGGTCTTACTCAACAGCGACTCCCGAATCACTCCGACTATCACATTCTAATCCGCCGCGGCGCGATCACCAACCGGACCAGAGGGCCGACGAGACGGGTGATCGCCGCAGATCAACGAAGCGTGCACGGCGCTACGCGCCGGCGACATCATGGGCCGCGCCATCATCGAATACGACTGACCCAGAACCAAACCAAGTCCGCTACGCGCGTGTGCGGTGGCCTGCGCGTACGATTGGCCGATGCCGCGCAGCACGACTCAAGTATGGAGCGCCAGCGTATGCCGTCAAGCGTATCACGATCCCGGAGCGGCGCGACGAATCCTTGTGTTACTTTTTGCATGATACCCTTTGTATGATACATTCGGTCCATGAAGCAGTTTGTGTTCGACCGGCTTGTCGACCCGGACAACCTGTGCAACCTGCAGCGCGAGCAACAGGTGCTCGAAGATGCGGTCCGCCGTCGATACCGCATGGTTGTGTACGGCCCGCGCAACTACGGCAAGACCTCGGTGGTGCGCAACATCACCATCGAGAATTTCCTCCGCAACCGGGGGCGCCGCTTCGTGCTGTTCGCGGACCTGCTGGGGGTCCGCTCCATGCAGTCGCTGACCCGGCGGCTCGCAACCAGTCTGCAGCGCTCGTTCGCCGCTTCGTTCCCGGTCAGGAGTCTGCTGGAGGACGCGTCGCGGTTCCTGGGAGCGCTGCGGCCCGAGATTGCGCTCGACCCGCAGACCGGGAGCCCGAGCCTGTCGTTGCACACCCGCCAGCCGGAGTCGGTCCGTGACCTGCAGGCCCTGTGGGAACACATCGCCGGCATCACCGGGGAGGTCGACTCGCTCATCGTGCTCGACGAATTCCAGGACGTAGCGTTCATCGACGAGGCGCCGGCGCAACTGCGCTCCTGCCTGGAAACGCTCGGCGACGTGCCCATTCTGCTACTCGGTTCCAAGCGCCACATGCTCGCCGACCTGTTCGCCGCGCCCGACGCGCCGCTGGGTGCCTGGGGCACCGACCTGGAGTTCCGCCCGATCCCCCACGACGAGTACCACCGGTACATCGAGGAGCGATTCCGCCCGCGCCGCCTGACAATCCCGCGCGAGGTGGCGGCGTGGCTGCAGGACGAAATGCAGCGCGTGCCGGAGGCGATCAACCGGCTGTGCGCCCAGCTCCTGGAGCTGCACCAGGCCACCGGCATTGACCAGGCCATGGTGCGGGCCGCTCTGGTGAAGCTGCTGGAGAACCGGGAGGGCCGCTTCGCAGCCTATCTGTCGGCGTTCTCTGCCACGGACGAGAGCGTTCTGACCGAGATTGCCCGCCGCGAAACGGTTGCGCATCCACAATCGAAAGACTTTCTCGCGAGCGTCGGGCTGTCCAACCGCACGGTGGCGCTATCGGTCAGGCGGCTGTGGGACCGCGGCGTGATCGAGCAAGTCGCGGGCAGCTACCGGATCGCCGATCCCCTGCTCGCCGCCTACCTCCGCCGCTACCGTTAGTCGGCCGCCCGCATCGCCAACGAGCAATACCGGTACGGTTGCCCGGCGAGCGCTCGGCGGGTGCGTTTACGCTTCTTCTCGCAGTTCCGGGGCGACGATGGAGCGAGTGAGTTCGCACACCTTTCCGTCGAGGCAGATGGGGGGACGATTGCCGCCCATGGTTCCCTTGGGGTTGTTCATCCTCCGCACCGCCGCCTCATCCGTCCCTGACATGTACACGCTTGCTTTGCCGATCCTCGGGCGATCCGACCGATTCGGTGGAGAGCGATGGATCATGTCCTGGTGCCACACGATGACGTCGCCCGGATCGGTTTCAATGCGGACGATGTCGCGCGGCGAGAACCCGTGTCGGAAGGGGTCCACTTCGGCGTGGATCTTGCCGGTGTCCTCGTGTTCGAGGCGGCCGAGCAGATGGGATCCGGGGATCAGCTCCATGCAGCCATTGTCGATTCGCGCCGCATCCAGGCCCAGCCAGAAATCGAACAGCACCGGCACGGGAATCCCTCCGCCACCGTCGAACGGACTCGCGTCCTGGTGCCACGGGACTTCGCCGCCGTGGCGAGGAGGCTTCATGAAGAAGCCGCCCCCATTGAGCGGGTAGATATCGGGACCAAGCACTTCCATCGCCAGTTCGATCAGCCGTGGGTGCGCGGCGGCGTGCCGCCACAACACCGGATCACGGAAGGAGATCTCATTGATCCAGTCGAACCGGCGCAGGGGGTCCGGGTGATCCCGGTACGACTCGTCCTGCACGTCCACGATCAGCCGGATCTTGTCGCGATAGTAATCGACGTGACGGGCCACCTCGCGCAGCCGGTTCTTGCAGGTCTCTATGTCCGACGCGCCCAGGACGGCTCTCTCCACGTAGTAGCCGTTCTCGATCAGTTCGTGGCGCCTGGTCACTAGCTGTCCTGAAAGCGGTTGGAAGTGGAGGGCTGGAAGCCGGCGGCACGTTCGTCGCGGGTGGTGGGGGCGAGTTCGGTGGCGGGGTCGCCGGCGATGCGGGTGGCCTGCAGCACGCGCGGCTCGCTGCGGTCGTAGGGCCGCGCCCGGTGCAGCACGCAGCGGTTGTCCCACACCAGCAGGTCGCCGGGCTGCCAGCGGTGGGTGTACACCCGCGGCGGCCGGCACGCGCGCCGCAGCAGGCCGTCGACCAGCGCTTGGGCGTCGGCATCGTCCATGCCCGGGATGCGATAGATGTGGCGCGCGATCTGCAGCGCCTTGCGCCCGGTCACGGGATGGGTCTTGACCAGCGGGCGGATCGGCGCGCCCTTGTCGTGGTAGCCGTACGCGGTGCCGGTCTCGAACACGTAGCCGATCTTCGCCTGCGACGCGTACAGGGAGTGATACGCCGACAGGCCGCTGATCCGGTCCCTGGTGTCGGCGTCCAGTTCGTCGTAAGCGGCGCGCATGTCGGCGAACTCGGTCTCGCCGCCGCTGGACGGTACCTCGACGGCGGACAGCAGCCCCGCCTTGGCGGAGATCGGCATGTAGGTGCTGTCCATGTGCCAGCCCTCATTGCCGCGCAGCGTCTTGTAGCGGAAGTCGTCCGGCCGCACCAGGCTGCCGTCCAGGTTCTTGTTGCTGAACAGCGGCGCCTCGATGCCGTCCTCGCGCAGCAGTTCGATGTCGCCGAAGCGCTTGCCGAACGCGACCTGCGCGCCGGCGCCCAGATGCTGCGCCGGGAACACCAGCACCGCGTACTCCAGGAACGCCTCCTCGACCGCCCGCCACGCCTGCCCGTCAAGGCGGTTCAGGTCGATGCCGGTGATCACCGCGCCGAGGGTCGCCCCCTCGATCGGCTCGATGGTGGGTCTCATCGGGTCACCTCTCGATCAATCGTCATCCATGCGATGAGCAAGGTCAAGCGTGCCGCTGCTCGTAGCGGCGCTCGATCCAGCGCAGCAGGCTGGCGCAGGCGAGGGTGATCACCACGTACAGCACGGCCGCCGTGTTGAACGGGGCGAACGGCAGGAAGCTGGCGGACTGGAACTCGCGCATCCTCTGGGTGACGTCGCGTACCGACAGGATCGACAGCAGCGAGGTGTCCTTGATCATGGCGATGAACTCGTTGCCGAGCGGCGGCAGCACGATGCGCAGCGCCTGCGGCAGGATGATCAGCCGGGCGGTCTGCCAGCGCGACAGCCCCAGGGTCTGTGCCGCCTCCACCTGCCCGCTGGGGACCGCCTCGATGCCGGAGCGGAAGATCTCGGCCATGTAGGCGGAATAGCCGAGGGCGATCGCGATCACGCCGCGCGTGAAGTTGGGCAGGTCGATTCCGCCGCCGGTGGCGTCCTTGACGGCGCCGGCGAGCGGCAGGCCGATGTACAGGATGATCACCAGCATCGGGATGCCGCGAATGGTGTCGACGAAGAACTCGGCGCCCACCGCCAGCGGGTGCAGCCCGTGCAGCGCGCCGCCGACGGTCAGGATGAGGAGCAGCAGGCCGATTACCGAGAGCGCCATCGCGGCATTGCGCGCGCGCTCCGGCAGGAAGCGGGTCTGCCAGATCACCGGGTAGCGGCCGTCGTGGGCGGCGATCGGCACGAACGCCCCGGACACGCTGTCGACGGACGCGATCTGCTCCAGCGCGGTCGCCACGTCCGGCGCGCTGCGAATGCGCAACGACTCGCCGTCTCCGCCCTCGTATTCGCCGAAGCGGATCATGTCGGCGACCGCCTGCGGCGTGCCCTTGACGATCGCGATCCGGGCCTCGGTGGAGCCGACCATCACGTACTCGACGCGCGGCTGGGCCCAGAACAGCGCCGCCGCCGCCAGCAGCAGCAGGCTGATCGCACCGTGCACCGGAATCGTGTGGCGGGCACTGCGCAGGCGCTGCAATCCGGTCCAGGTCATGCCGAGCACCGCGGCCAGCAGGTAGGCGAACACCGCGGCCCGGAAGGTCACCGCGATCCCGGTCGCGAAGCCCCAGTGGCTCACGAACACGAGGAAGAACAGGGCGGCCCCCGAAACCGCCTCGAATCCCCGGATGCAGTAACGGCGCACTGCGCCCGCCGCCCACGTGGCGGCCAGCGTGAAGGCCAGGAACAGGAGCCCGTACACCGCCACGCCGACCCGGAACCGCTGCGTCACCAGCGGCAGCACCTCCGCCTTCAGCGTCCAGGGGCGCGCGCTGCGGTCGACCAGCTCCGAGACGGCGGGGTCGAGCGAGTGGAACAGCACCGACTGCACGAACGCGTCGGTGAGCGGCGGAAGCGCCAGGACCGGCACGATGACCAGCACGTGGATCGGCAGCGCCAGGCGCGCGGCCGCCGCCAGCCAGGGCGGCGCCGCATCGCCCATCGCCCACCGGCGCGCGGCCAGGAAACCCGACGCGAGCAGGGCGAGCAGCAGCAGGAAGCCGAGCAGCAGCGCGGGCGCGCCCGGCTCGATGCCGATGATCGCCTTCAGCGAACGCAGGTACTTGCTTGACGACGCGAACAGGAATACCAGGAACGGCGCCGCCGCCAGCAGCACCAAGTTGCTCGGACGGATTCGTTTCAGGATCACTTGCTGCTCTCGGCGCATCGGCCGGCAACCGCCGTACCGGCTCCGGATCCGGCGGCCGCGGAGGTCGGCACGTCGGCCCGCGGATCCAGCAGGGCCGGCCGCGCGTTCACCCAGTCCGGAGGCGCATCCACTATGCCCGGCGGCGCCCAACAGGCTCGGCGGCGCGTCCACCCAAAGGTCCGCCGGTGCGCCCACCAAGTCCGCCGGCGCCAGCCGCCGTCCGCCGGCGCGCCCAGCAGGTTGGTCGGCACGCCGACCAAGCCCGGCGGTGCGTCCACCAGGTCCGCCGACGCGGCCGGCAGGTCCGCCGCTCAGTCGCTCCAGTACTTGGCGATCAGCTCGTCGAGGGTGCCGTCCGCCTTGATCGCGGCGAGGCCCTCGTTGAAGGCGTCGACCATCGGATCGCCCTCCTGGAACACGATGCCGAGCGGATCGGCCTGCAGCCCGGTGACTCCCATGGTGAGCTCGCCGGCGAATTCCTGCTCGTAGGCGGCGCCCGAGGTGCCGTCGATCACCACGCCGTCCACGTCCCCGTTCTGCAAAGCCAGGATCGCTCCGGCGAACGCGTCATACAGGCTGACGTTTTCGCGCCCGACCAGTTCCTCCGCCAACTGAGCGTTGGTGGTGGCGGTCTGTGCCGCCAGCTTGCGCCCGGCCCCCGTGAAGTCTTCGGCGGTGAGCTCGGCGTCCTCGACCCGGACCAGGATCGCCTGGCTCACGACCAGGTACGGGTCGGAGAAGTCCATCGACTCGTCGCGCTCGGCGGTGATCGACACGCCCGACACCACCAGGTCGAACTCGCCCTGCTGCAGGGCGGCGAAGATCCCGTCCCAGGCCGTGTTCACGAACTGCAAGACACAGTTGATGCGCTCGCACACCGCGGTCAACATGTCGACGTCGAACCCGACGATCTCGCCGGTCGCCTCGTCGACCGTCTCCATCGGCGGGTAGGTCGCGTCCGTCCCGACCTTGAGCACCTTGCCCTCCAGATCCGCGGCACCCACACCCACCGCAAGCACCGCGAGCAAGCCCGCCGCGGCCACCAGTGTTCTGAACATCACTGAACCTCCTCGCCGCCGGAGCCCTTGCCCGGCAGCCATTGCATACTGGACCTCCGCGACACTCCTGACAAGCAAGCCGCTCTTGCCGTGCGCGGGGTCAGCGACCCAGGACGACGTCGACGCCGCGGACAATGAGCGCCACTCTCCGATCCGGAAGCCGGCGTACCCGCTCCACCAGGGTACGCCGGTCAAGCGCGACGATCTGCGATGGGTTCGCGACCGAGTCTTTCGGCAGCCCGGTGGCTGCCGCCGGCAGCAGCACGCTGCCCGGGGCATCCGCCCAGGCCAGGTTGCTGGTCAGGGGGACGCACACCACCGTCGAGATGCGGCTCCGGTTCAACGAGTTCCCCTGCACCACCACGACCGGCCGGCGCAGACCGGGGCCGGACCCCAGCGGCTCCGGCAACTCGGCCCACCACACCTCTCCCTGCGCAACCTCTACCATTCCGACCGCTCAAGCGTGCGCTGCGCTGCGCGCGACACGAACCCGTCCGGCGCGGTCTTCCCGAGGCGGTCGACCACCCGGTCCATCGCCGCGGTTACCTCATCGGGGGCGTGCCGGTCGAGGTACTCGGCGATGGCCTCGGCGTACAGCCGGCTGCGAGACTTGCGTGACCGCCGGGCATGCCGCTCCGCGGCTTGAAACAGTTCATCGGGCAGGGATACCGCCGTCTTCATACTCGTAGTATAACCCGGCGGAGGCCCCTGAACAGCACGGCGGGAAGCGGAGCGCGCCTGCCTCCGCCGCGGCGCGCGGAGTCGGGCCACCCACCTGGGTGGGGGCGTGCTGGCTGAAGTGGCGAGCGGGGTCTCGCGCAGCAGTCTCTCGTCCTGACTCCGACGACGCACATACGCAAGCAGCCGGCGCAACACGGCCCGGTGGACGCGGTCGATAATGGTACCGGCCGATACCGGATGGGCATTCAAGAACTGACGGAGTTGCAAGAAATTATCCGGAGTTGACAGACACTCGCCAATCCATGCTTAGTGTCAGCGGGCGGGAAAGCCCGCCTTGACGCCCCTTGCCGAGGAGTCGATGAATCACGATAGCAGAGCAGGAGAGGCGCCGGGCACCGACGCCGACGAACAAACGGACCATGACCTGACGATGGCGCCGGAGGTGATGCTCGATCTGGCTCGCCGAACGGCGGAACTGCTGGTGAAACGCATCGAGGGCCTGCCCGGCGAGCCGGCCTGGGACGGAGAGTTCAAGCAGGTGCTCGACCACCAGTTGATGGCCGGCCCGCCCGAGGAGGGCCGGGCGCCGGTCGAGGTAATCGAGCAGGCGGCACGGGAGATTCTTCCGTTCGCGACAAGGTTGGACCACCCGCGATGCTTCGGGTTCGTCCCGTCGGCGCCCACTTGGCCCGGGGTGTTGGCCGACTTCATGGCCTCCGCATTCAACATCAATGCATGCACCTGGCTGGTCGCGAGCGGGCCGAGCCAGGTCGAGCTGGTGGTGATCGACTGGTTTCGCCGCTGGCTCGGCTTTCCGGAGGGCGCGGGCGGTCTGCTGACGAGCGGGGGCTCGGCGGCCAGCGTCGACGCCTTCGTGGCGGCACGCGACGCGGCCGGCCACCCCGAGCGCGCAACCGTGTACATGAGCGACCAGAGCCACAGTTCGCAGGTCAAGGCGGCCAGGATCATCGGCGTCCGGCCGGACCGCATCCGCCTGCTGCCGAGCGATGCGCAGTTCCGCCTGGACCTGGGATCGCTGGAGCGCGCCGTGGCCGGCGACCGCGCCGCGGGGTTCAATCCGATTGCGATATGCGCCAATGCCGGGACCGCCAGCACGGGAGCCATCGATCCGTTGCCGGCGCTGGCGGACTTCTGCGAGGCGGAAGGGATCTGGCTGCACGTCGACGCCGCCTACGGCGGCTTCGCGGCGGTAACCGAGCGCGGCAGGCGGCTCCTGCGCGGGATCGGTCGCGCCGACTCCGTCGGGCTGGACCCGCACAAGTGGCTGTTTCAGCCGTACGAGGCTGGCGCGCTGCTGGTAAAGGACGTGCACACCCTCGAACACGCGTTCGAGGTGCACCACGACATCCTCCAGGACACGGTATGGGGCGCGAACCACCCGAACCTCTCCGATCGCAACCTGCAACTGAGCCGCTCGTTTCGCGCCTTGAAGGTGTGGATGTCGATCCAGACCTTCGGCATGGGCGCGTTCCGGCGCGCCGTGTCCGGGGGGATGGAACTGGCCGCGCGTGCCGGGGAGTACGTCCGGCAGAGCCCGACTCTGGAACTCTCGACGCCGGTGTCGCTGGGGATCGTGTGCTTCCGGATCAACCCGTCGGGCGCCGGCCTGGACGAAGAGGTCGTGGAGCAGATCAACCGCAAGGTGCTCGCCCGCATCTTCTGGGAAGACCGGGCGTTCCTGTCGTCGACGCTGGTGCACGGGACGTTCGCGCTCAGGCTCTGCATCATCAACCACACGACGACCTGGGACGACGTCCGGGAGACCCTGGAGGCCGCCGAACGGTTCGGGATGCAGGAATCTGCTCCGCTGACGGCGCCGCGATAGCGCCCCGAAATTGCCGCCTGCGGCGGCGCTTCCGGCCCAACCGGCCTCCTGCGTGCGGCCGCCGCGGCGGCGGGCCGAGACCGGGCAGGTGCCGGCTGAACAGCCCGGCGGGGAGCGCGGGGGAGCGCCCCCTTCCGCCGCAGACATTCGCACCCGCCTGCCACGGGCGCACGCGGCTTCCAGGCGGTCAGTGGCCGGCCGGCACCGCCCGGAAGCCGTGCGCCGTACGGCGGCACGGTCTCCGAACGGGCGCCGGAATGCGGGCTACATGCCGGCGTGCTTGGCGCGCGCCTCGGCGAGCACTTCCTCGCCGCCGGCGCGCATCCACTGTGCGACGTAGGTGTCCCAGTCGCCGTCGGTGTCGGCGTCGCCGGTGATCGCCTTCCACATGTACTCTTCACGAATGCGCGCCATGTCGGCGCGGTACTGGTTCTGGGAGTCCAGCACCCAGCCGTGGCCGAGCACCGGGTTGATGATGTTGTAACTCTCCTGGCGCGCCGCCATCTCCTCGGCGTCGCTGCCGAACGATGCGGTGAACATCCAGCCGTAGCGGATGTTGGTCAGGAAGAACTTCACCCCCAGGTCGCCCTGCGCCTCCATGCCCTGCGCGGCCGGCAGGAACTGGCGCATGCCGTCGTCGTCGAACTCGAAGTGCTCGCCCTCGACGCCGGACCAGATCAGGTTGTGGAAGAAGGGATCGGCGAGCTGCAGGTCGATCACGCCCAGGATCTTCTCCAGCACCACGTCGCTGGTGTCCTTGCCGATGGTGTGGTAGGTCCACAGCGCCGGGCGCAGCTCCCAGGTCGGCTCGTAGCCCGCGGCGGTCAACTGGCCCACGTACTCCACGGTGGCGTTGGAGTCCTTCTCGAACAGGTTCGGGAACCAGGTGCCGGGCCGGTACTTGGGCAGCACCCAGGTCCAGGTGTCGCCCGCGAACCCGACCTTGCCGTCCTGGAACAGCGATCCGACCGCCAGCTTGTCCGGCAGCGTGACGTCGGGATGGATCACGCCCGCCTCCCACATGCCGTTCATCCAGCGCAGGAAGTCGCGCCACCCGTCGGTAACCTCGAAGAAGGTGACCTCGCCGGTGGCGGGATCGAGGTAGGGCCGCTCGACGTGCTCGTAGCCGAACGCGGCCATGAAGGTGCGCAGATTGTTGGTCCAGTTGCTGGCGGATGTCGCCGACGTGGCCATGCCCCAGGTATCCTTCTGGCCGTTGCCGTCGGGGTCGTCGTAGGTGAACTGGCGCGCCACCTCGGCGAATTCCTCGACCGTGGTGGGTGCCGAAGCGCCGACCGCCTGCAGCCAGTCGCCGCGCACCACGACCTGGTGCTTGATCTCCAGGCCGCCGTTGGGCAGCGCCCACAGCGACTCGGTGTCCTTGTCCCAGGACGGGAAGTCGAACCAGATGCCCTCCACCATGCCGTTGGCGTAGTCGCGCCAGTAGGTGGGGGCGTGCTCCCTGACCATGTCGAGCGGGATCTCGCGCAGCAGTCCCTCGTCCTTGTAGCGCAACATGTTGTTCTGGCTGGCCAGCATGTGGTCGGGAATCTCGCCGGCCGCGAACATCAGGTTCATCTCCTCGGCGTTGCCGAAGTCGGACTTGACGGCACGCAGGTCGATGTCCAGCGCCTTGTTGAACTCCTGGATGATCGGACTGTCCGGCTGCGGGTACAGCGCCCCGCCCGGCGTCTTCAGGCGCAGCCCCACCCAGTTGATCACGACCGGGCCCTCGTCCGCGGCCGCGGTCTCCGCCTCGGAGCCGGCGAACACCCCCGGCGCCGCCGCCAACAGAACTGCGAATGCAAGTACGGTGAGTCTCTTCACGTCGTACCTCCTTGTGTGGATCGAAATGTGCGGACGGCACTGCCGCCGCTGCCCCGCAACGCGGGGCTCTCGTCAACCCTTCAGTGACCCGATCATGATACCGCGCACGAAGTAGCGCTGCACGAACGGGTACGCGAGCAGGATCGGGCCGATCGAGATCAGCACCGTGGCCGCCTTGATCGACTCCGGCACCACCGACTCGGCGCCCGCCACCGAGTCGTTGTTCTCGCCGAGGAACGACGAATCGTCCTGCTCGATGATTACCCGGCGCAGCACGAGCTGCAGCACCGTCTTGGTCTCGTCGCGGATGAAGATCAGCGCGTCGAACCAGGAGTTCCAATGCTGCACCGCCACCCACAGCCCGATGGTGGCCATGATCGGCACCGACAGCGGGATGATGATCTGGATCAGGATGCGGAAGAAGGAGGCGCCGTCGATCATGGCCGACTCTTCCAGCGAGTCGGGGATGGTCATGATGAAGTTGCGCATGATCAACAGGTTGTAGGTGCCGAGCAGGATCGGGAAGATCAGCGCCGCGCGGGTGTCCAGCATGCCCAGGCTGCGCACCAGCAGGTAGCGCGGAATCAGTCCCCCGGAAAAAAACATCGGGATCAGGAAGAAGATCGTGAGGTAGTTGCGCAGCGGCAGCCTGCGCTTGGCCAGCGGGTAGGCGGTGCAGAACGAGAAGAACACCGCCAGCACCGTCCCCACCACGGTGCGGAACACCGTGTTGACGTAGCCGTAGTAGATCAGCCGCGACGAGAGCGCCACCCGGTACGCCTCCAGCGTCACCTCCTCGGGCCACAGCTTGATGCCCCAACTCGAAGCCAGCAGCCCCGGCAGCAGCGACACCACCACGGTCTCCCAGAACGGGTAGATCATCATGAGCGAGAACACGATCAGGAACACGTAGTTGGCAAAGTCGAACAGCCGGTCGGGAGAATAGCGCCCGCGCGCACCCACTACCACGCCGCCCTCCTACCAGATGCCGTATTCCGAGAAGCGGTTCACGATGGCGTTGGTGAACAGCAGCATCAGCAGGCCGAGCACGTTCTTGAACAGGCCGATGGCGGTGGAGTAGCTGTAGTCGAACTCCACCAGGCCGATGCGGTAGACGTAGGTGTCGATGATGTCGCCCACCTCGTAGGTGATCGGGTTGTACAGGTTGAAGATCTCCTCGAAGCCGGCGTTCATCAGGAACCCGACGCGCAGGATGAACAGGATCACGATCACCGGCGCCAGCGACGGCAGCGTGATGGAGATGGCCTGCCGGAAGCGTCCGGCGCCGTCCACCGTGGCCGCCTCGTAGAGCTGCGGGTCGATGGAGGAGATGGCGGCCAGGTAGATGATCGAGCCCCAGCCCACGTCCTTCCAGATGTTGGCCACCACGATCATCGGGCGGAAGAAGCCCGGCTCGATCATGAAGTTGACCGGCTCCATGCCGACCATGATCAGGAAGTAGTTGACCACCCCGCTGGTGGGAGACAGGAGCTGGCGGATCAGCGCGGCGATCACCACCCAGCTTATGAAGTGGGGCAGGTAGGAGATGGTCTGCACCACCTTCTTGAAGTGGCGCGCGCGCACCTCGTTGAGCAGCAGCGCCAGGATGATCGGCGCCGGGAAGCCGAAGATGATCTTGTAGAACGAAATCAGGATCGTGTTGCGGAACACGTTCAGGAACTGCGGGCTGCGGAACAGGCGCTCGAAGTTGTCGAAGCCCACCCACGGGCTGCCCATGATGCCTTCCAGGATGCGGTACTTCTTGAACGCGATGATCACCCCGTACATGGGGTAGTACTCGAAGATCAGGAACCAGGCGATGGCGGGCAGCAGCATGATGAGCAGGCCGCGGTACAGCAGCATGGAGCGCCACAGCCCGCGCCTGGCAAGATCCACGCCACCGGTTGTCGATTGGATGCCGCCCACCGAATCGCTGCTCCGGACGCAAGCGTATCACACCGCGGGAACGGAGCGTAAGTCCGCTGCCGCATGCCCATGAGCCGGGCCAGCCCGACCGGTGCGGACCAGTCAGCTCTGGCGGCGAGGAGTGCCGAGTATCGTCAGGATACGTCCGAGGTGTTGGCGATTGGCGGCGTGGAGTGCCATACTGCTCACGGGAGTCAGCAGATGAGCGATGCCAGAATCGAGACGAACCCCGAGGTGATGTTGGGGAAACCGGTTGTCCGGGGCACGCGTGTTACCGTTGAACTCCTCCTGCGCAAACTGAGCGAGGGTGCGTCGGAGGACGACCTGCTCGACGCCTATCCTCGCATCACGCGGGAGGATCTGCGTGCCGCCGTGGGCTTCGCCGCCGAGACGCTGGCCAACGACGTGACGGTATTCGTGAGCCATCCCGGATAGCAGGTGCGCTTCCTGGCCGACGAGAGCTGCGACTATGCAGTGATCCGCGCACTCCGCAGTGCCGGACATGACGTCGTGGCCATCGCCGACGCGTATGCGCAAGCACCCGACATCGAAGTTGCTGCACTTGCCGTGAGCGACGGTCGGGTCCTGTTGACCGAGGACAAGGACTTCGGGCAACTCGTGTTCGCATACGGAGAAGCGAGTCTGGGCGTAGTCCTGCTCAGGTACCCGGCGCAGGTCCGAGGCGCGATGGGCGACGACGTGGTGGACCTTGCCGCCAAGCACGGAGATCGACTGGCCGGATCCTTCGTCGTCGTTACGCCGGCTCAAATCCGCTTCCGACCGATGCCCGGGTAGCCGAACAGCTCACGTTGCGGCTGTCAGCCGCTCGTACTCGATTTCGGATGAGCGCTTGACGCCGTGCTGCTCGGCCCACTCCTGCAGCGCCCACGCGTCGACGATCGTGCTCGGGTGCTTGTGGCCGCCGACGAGCTGGCGCGCAATCGGTTCGGTGACCCTGGCCAGCAGCGCGTCCGACTGCACGTCGTAGTCGAGCGGACTGACCCACGCGTAGCAATAGCCCATCATCAGGCACTTGCGCGGCTGGTCGGTGCGGTTGACCCCGATGCGGTGGAACGTGCGGCTCTCGAACAGGAACGCGTCGCCGGCCCGCATCTCCAGCTCCACGGCGCCGTCCGGGTCGGTCTGTCCCTCCGGTATCTCAAGGTGACGCGTGTAGTTGTTGCTGCCCGGCACCAGGATGGTATTGCCGCTGAGCGGGCTGGTGTCGGTGAGCTGATAGCAGACCTTGATCATCATCCGCGGGTAGCGGTGCGGGCCGAGGTCGAACGGGCTCTCCCAGAAGTCGCGGTGCCAGTTGGGCGGCGGATCGAGCTCCGGAGGGTCCGGGTAGTTGTAGATGAGGTGGCTCTTGGCAAGGTGGATGTCGTAGCTCAGGAGCTGCACCACCAGCGGCACCGTGGTTTCCCAGGTGAGCAGGGACAGGAACACGTCGTCCTGCGGCAGCACGTTGTCGAGGCTGGTGCGCCGGGAGCCGCTGTTGGGATGTTTCTCGGCGTGCTCATCGGCGATCCGGTCGCATGCCGCCGTCACGCGCCGCAGCATGTCGGCGTCGAGCGCATCCCGCACCAGCAGGTACCCGTTGCGGTCGAAGAATTCGCGCTGCTCGTCTGCAAGTCTGGTGAACTTCATGTGCCCTCTTTGTCTCCAGATCAGGCCGCGGCGTCAAGTGCGCGCCCGCCGGCGACGGCCGCAGCCGCCGCAACAACCCGTGCCGGCCGGCAACCGCCTGCGACTCCCGGCGACCGCCGCAACCACACGCGCCGGCGGCGACGCTCGAGACCGACCACGGCCCCAGCGCCTCCGACAACCGCCCCTGGCGCCGGCACCCGCCGCAGCCGCCCGCGCCCGCCGGGCAGCCACCCGCGGCCTGACAGTCAGCCGAGACAACTGCTACCCTGCGCTCGGTAATGAAAGCGGCGCTGACGTTCGGACCCGGCGACATTCGGGTGCAATCGATGTCAGATCCGGCGCCGGGTGCCGGCGAGGTGCTGGTGGAGGTGGGCGGGTGCGGCATCTGCGGCGGCGATTACAGTGCCCACAAGGCCGGCGCCCGGAAGCGGGCGAATCACGCGCAGCCGACGATCGCGGGACATGAAGTGGCGGGTACGGTGGCGGCATGCGGCGACGGGGTGCAGGAGTTGCCGGCCGGCACCCGGGTGGCGGTGAGCCCGAACCGGCCCTGCGGCCAGTGTCCGCCGTGCCGCCGGGGCATGTCCCACCTGTGCGAGAACCGCATACCCCACCCGCGCCGCAAGGGAGGCGGATTCGCATCGTACACCGCCGTCCTCGCGGCGCAGTGCTATCCCATCGACGACGGCACCGGCATGGTCGACGCCGCCGTCGCCGAACCGCTCGCCTGCTGCCTGCACTCGACCAGCCGCATCCGTATCCGGCAGGGAGACTGCGTGGCGATCCTCGGCGGCGGACTGAACGCGCAGTTGTTCGTGCAGTTGACCCGCCTGCAGGGCGCCCGGCGGGTGGTCCTGGTCGACAGCATCGCCGAGCGCTTGCAGATGGCGCAGACCCTGGGGGCGGACGAGGTGATCGATACTTCCGCCACCTCGTTCGAGGAGATCGAGCGCCGGTTCCCGCGCGGCGCCGACGTCGTGATCAACACGCGCGGATCGATGGAGTTCACCACGCTGGCGTTCCGGCTGTGTGCCGTCGGCGCGCGCCTGTTGTGCTACGGCGTCGCGGGCGCGGGCCAGACGGTCGCCGTCGAGCCGCACCTCATCTGGCGCAAGGAGATCCAGCTCATCGGCGGGCGCTCCTTCAACAACACGTTCGGCGCCGCCGTGGACCTGATCGACTCGCGCCGCATCCAGGTCGCGCCGCTGGTCACCCGCACCGTGAACCTGGAGCGCTACGCCGAAGTGGTCGCCTCCCCCTCCGCCCACCACATCAAGACCGTCGTCGTTCCCGATCAGGCGCAAGCGGAAAGCGTGCGGTGAATTGGACCAGCATACGGAGGTCCTTGTTGCCGCGCTCGACACGGCGTTTCGTCGGCGTGGAACCGCTACGGCGCCATCACGAGTCCCGGATAGTCAGGCGTCAGTCGTTCGAAGTCGCGCTGGTTGAACGTGTAGATGCGGTCGCAGTTGGCGTCGCGGGCGCACTCGATGAGCAGCGCATCGTACACCTTCCCGCCGGGCAGGGCGTGACGAGCACAGTTGGCGACCGCACGCCGATACAGGTCCGTGGTCGCCGGTTGCACATGGAAGAATGGAATGACGTTCCTGTTCAAGATAGCGGCGGCCTCCGAGGGAAGTATGCGCGGCTCGACCGGCATCGTCGTCAGCGCAGAGTACACTTCGGCGACGCTGTGAGCACCCATGATGCCGGTCATTCGACGTGCGCGGACGTCGACGAGAACCGGCCACGCGCGAGCATAGTGTGGATGGCGGCGCACGCACGAAGCCGCCAGGACCGAGGTGTCGCAGAAGACCGTCATCCCAGCGCCCAGCCAACCTCGTGATCACGACGAATTCTCGACTCCTCGACCGCCTCCAGAAGGTCTCCGGTCGGTTCTCCCTCATGGACCAGCAGCCCGTCCTCCTCGCTCATGCTCGGGGAGAGGGTTTGCGGGCGCAACCGGATGCCGTCCGGCTCGATCTCGATCGCCAACTGCGAGCCCCGCTGGAGATGGAATCGCCTGCGCACCGGTTGCGGCAGCACAACACGCCCGGCCGCGTCGACGGTCAGCACATTCTTCATGACAACAAAAATGTCAATTGGAAATGCTAATGTCAATACGAGCGGCGTGGGCCGGAGTTCCCCGGTGCACGGCAGGATTATCTCGGCGTACCTGGCGGCAACATGACAGATTGCCCGTTCGGCTGCTACCCTCACGGTACCAGAAGGGGGCCAAGCACGAGATGTCCTGCTCGACGAAGATAGCTCGACGCAAAGCTGGCTGCGGTGCGCGGCGGAGGCCGGCTTGGCATCCGTAACCGTCGCCCCGACCGAGGATCGGTTCCTGCGGGGCGGACAGCCGTTTTTCTATCTCGCCGACACCGCCTGGATGGCGTTCTCCAACGTGCCGGAGGCCGCGTGGACCGAGTACGTGCGCTTCCGCCGGGAGCAGGGGTTCACCGCGCTGCAGATCAGCATCCTGCCGGTCAACCACGATACCAGCGTCGCGGCGACCAACGACGCCCCGTTCGCGCCACGCGACGGCGGCTGGGACTACGGCGCCCGCAACGACGCCTACTTCGGCAAGGCCGAGCGCATGGTGGCCGAGGCGGTGGCGGCCGGCCTGGTGCCGGTGCTCGGCGTGCTGTGGCGCAACTATGTTCCCGGAACGAAGAGTTCGACCGCCAACCCGGTCGCCGGTCCGATGCCGTTCGACATCATGGAAGAGTACGTGGCGCACGTCGCGCGGCGGTTTCGCTCCTACGAGCCGATGTTTTTCATCTCCGGCGACACGCTCTGGGAGTCGGACGAGGAGCCGCGCTACTACCTGCGCGCCCTGGAGCTGATCCGTGCCGGGTGCCCGGATGCGCTGATCTCCATGCACCTGACGCCGCAGGCGGACCTGCCGGAGGAGTTCGTGGACGCGGTCGACTTCTACATGTTCCAGTCGGGACATGGTGCCGACCGCGTCGACCTGCCGTGGCGGCTGGCGGAGAAGTTCGCCGCGTACCGGACTCGGCGTCCGGTGATCAATTCCGAGCCGTGCTACGAGGGCCACGGTCGCGTTGCCGGCGCCGGGCGGGTGCGCGGGCGGTGGACGCGATCGGAGGTGCGCGCGGCGGCTTGGCAGAGCCTGCTGTCCGGCGCCAAGGCGGGCGTCACCTACGGCGGTCACGGCGTGTGGAGCTTCCACACCCGCGAGAAACGGTTTCTGAACGACCACAAGTACGTGCCGATGGACTGGTGGGAGGCGCTACGCCTGCCGGGCGCCTGGGACTACGGGTACGCCCGCTGGCTGTTCGAGACCTTCGGCCTGGCCGACCTCGCCCCCGACCAGGCCCTGGTGGCCAACGCCGACCCCGCCATCCGCGCCGCCGCCACCGCCGACGCCGGGGTGGTGGCCGTCTACCTGCCGCACGCCGCGGGCCTGGAGGTGAACGCCGACCTGAGCCGCCACCGCATCACGCTGCTCGACCTCGACAACCGGCGCCCCTATTCCACCGACGTGTCCGTGTCCGGCGGCGTCACGCGGTTCCAACTCCCCAACGCCGACTCCGACCTGCTGCTGATCGCCGTGCACGCGAACTGAATCCGAACCTCGCCGGCTCGGGTCCACTATCGGCAGACCGCTGGAACAACACGTTCGCTCCGGGGCACGGTTGGCCGACGGCTCGGCGCGACATGCCGGGGCGCTGTTCCACGGTACCCTCGACTGGAAGCTCTCTGCCGGTCCGCTATGCTCGAACGGCAATCTATCGGAACACGAGTCTCTTGCGGTTGGCGGCGCACTCCCGCAGATAGAGATTGATCAGTGTCTGGTAGGGAATGCGGCTGTCCACCGCCAGGGCCTTGAAGTACTCCAGCGTGTCCAGGTCCAGCCGTATCGTGACCTGTCTCTTGAGATGCTTCGCATAGGGATTACGTTTCGCCTTCGAAAAGTCGTAGTTGTCTCTCATCGCGCCCACCTGCGTTCATATTCGGCGCGTTCCATACGGTTGGCCTTGCGCGCCGAGATGATCCGAATGACCTCGTCATCCTCGCGGTAGCAGTGACAGACCACGAGTGTTCGAAGCGACAGGCTCATTCCGATGAGCACAAACCGATCCTCATCCAGCGAATGATCGGGATCACCGATGAGCAAAGCTCGATCGTCGTAGAACACGGTCCGAGCCTCATCGAATGAGACTCCGTGTTTGCGCGTGTTTTCCGTGTGCTTGTGCTCATCCCACTGAAATTGTATCTCGACCACACGAGTGCAGAATAACTACACTGTAATGGTATCGTCAATCTACTCCCGATGGTCGCCGTGACGACTCGCCCCAGTGCCAATTGGGCTGGTCGACGCGGTAGCTGTGGTAGCTCATGGCCGGTTGCCGGTGCGGCCATTCCAACTCTACGCCGTCCCGCTCCAAACGGCGCTGCAGGCCCGCCACGAGGCCGGCGTTGGCGCGCACGGCGCGCGGGCGCACGCCGTGGTCCAGGCAGAAGGCCGCCAGGTGGCCTGCCGCCTCGCCGGTGGACCACTCGTTGGGGTGCAGCCGGAAGCAGCCGTTGGTGACGTGGGTGGCGCCGATGTTCTTGCACGCCGGCAGCAGGTTGTCGACCCGCACCGGCAGCAGTGCCCCGAGCGGCAGTTGCTGCGGCCAGTGCTTGCCGTGCAGGCTCAGCGTGTAGCTCTGCCCCGACGGGTGCGGCTCGTGCACGTCGATGCGGTAGCCGCCCACCGCGACCGCGTCGGCAAACCGCTCGGGCGCGGCCTCCCGGCCCGGCTGCTCGCGGTGGAACGAGCGCTCGGTGACCGTATGTTCGGCGCGGATGCGGCGCGATTCGCGGATGTAGGGTTGCACCGCGAGGCCGTCGGGCGTGTCGAACACGTCGGGACGCGGCCTGATGCCGGGAAAGCCGCGCCCGCCGCGGTAGCCCGGCTCGACTTCGGTCTGCAGAAAATGCACCAGCGACAGGCTCATGCGGCACGCCGCCTCGCGGTGGGCGGCGGCGTCGGCCGCCGGGACACCGCACAGCACGCCGCCGCGATACTCGTTGCCGCTCATCAGCATGGTCACGTCGGCGTCGACCGTGCCGGGCAGGAAGTTGGCCGCGCACAGCACGCGGCGGAAATTCCAGATGCAGAACGAATAGGGCTGCGCGGGATCATCCATGGCCGGAGCGAACAGGCGGCGCTGCTTCAACTCGGCATCGTCCGACACTCCCACCAGGGAGGCGAACCCTGCGCGGAAACGATCGTATTCCGGCGGTCGCCCGATGGTGTGGTCTTCGCCGGGCCGGTAGTCGACCGCCACCAGGTGGGTGAATCCCTGCTGGCGGAGAGGGTCCGCGCTCTCCAGCGCGGTCGGCTCACCGGTTTCGGCGCGTGATTCGGCGCCGATCACGCGCTCCACTCCGCCCAACTCCAGCAACTCGCCCAGATCCGTGGCATCGAGCACGTAGTCGGCGGCCACGGTCAGCAGGCCGCCGCCGCGGGTGGACTCCAGCGTCACTGCGCGTACCAGGTCGCCGTCGCTCTCCACGGCGGTCGGCCGATGATGCAAGACCAGCAGGATACGCCCGGCAGACACCCACGGCGATAGCAACTCCTCCAGCACCGCGCGCCCCACCTTCGGCTCGAAGCACAGCGCCGACACCCAGCCGGCGCCGGGGTTGAACGCCCGCTCGGCGCGCGCCGCGGCGGTCAACGGATAGTTGCGCCGGTAGTATGCGCGCACCGAGCGCCGGAACTGGCGATAGCTCTCGCTGGAGCCGAAGCGCTCGATCCACGGATGCTCGTCCAGCGGCACGCCCTGGGCGGTGGCCTGGCCGCCGATCCACCCCGTTTCCTCGGTCAGCACCACGCGCCGCCCGGCCCGCGCCGCCGCCAGCGCCGCCGACACTCCGCCGAAGCTGGCTCCGACGATCAGAATCTCCGCACCCCACTCCCGATGCACCGCAAACCCCTCAGGCGTACTACGGACCTGGCGCCGACCGTCCTTGGCGCGCCGCGTTGTCGGGCAGCAGATCAGCGCCGGTTGGCTCCGAGGCGTCCGCCGCACTTGCCACACCGTTGCGGATGCGCGCCACGTAGGCGTCCACCGTCTCGCCATGCGGTAGTCGCCCGCGCCCCCGCCACTTGAGCAACGGATCCTCGGGTGCGCGCTCCTGCTCGACCAGTTCGGACATACCCGCTCCTGCTATGCCTTTATGCAAGCTGACGGCCCAGCAGGGGGCGGAACAAGCGGAGGTTCGTCATCCGTGGGAACAGCCGGCGGAGGTCCGCCGCCGTGGTCGCGGGGGACCAGGCGGTCGCGCATGTGTTGCGGGTCGCGGGAGTCGGCGAGCAGGCGGTCGCGGACCGCGGCAGTGTCCACCTCGCGGATGGCGGTGCGGTGGCACAGGGCGAGGGCGGCGGCGTGCGCCACCGCCTGGCCGGCCAGGCAGCTCGTGGCCATGATGCGCGCCGACGCCATCGCCGGCCGGTCGGCGGAGAAGCAGCGCCCGGCGACGAAGCAGTTGGCGAGCCCCGCCACCACCAGCGAGCGGTAGGGGATCTGGTAGGGCGGCACCACCTCGTCGTGGTTGTGGGCGTCGATGGTGAAGGAGCCGTGCGCCACGCTGTCGGCGAACTGGCGCCCGGCGCGCACGTCGCCCACGCCGAGTACGTAGTCGCCGCGCACGCGCCTCCCCTCCCGCACCCCCAGCACCGGGGCGGCGAAGTCGAACACGAAGCGCGCGTCGTGGTGCTCCTGGAAGTGGCGCACCACCTCGGGGATGCGGGCGCGCATCTCTTCCTCCGCGCCTGACAGCCCGGCGCCCGAACCGGTGTCGAAGGTGTAGTCGAACAGCTTGAACTTGAGGCTGGTGCGCCCGCGCGGCTCCGCCCACACGCTGTAGTCGGGCTCCTCGCCGGCGCCGTAGTGGCGCAGGAGCAGCGGCTGGCGAGCCGGTGCCGGCCCGTCGACCCGGCGCAGGAAGATCATAAGGCTCGGTTTGATCATCTGCGGCAGCACCGGGTCGGCCACCGGCAGAGTGCGCGCGCCGGCGTGGCGCGCCAGAATGGCGTCGCCGGTGGCATCCACGTACAACGGTGCGCGCACCGCCTGCAGCAGCGAACGGTTGTGCAGCACCACCTCGGTGATGCGCCCACGATCGGTGGCCGCGCCCACCACGTCGGTGCACAGCAGCAGTTCCACGCCGGCGGCGCGCGCCAGCCGCTGCAGCACCAGCGGCAGGACCGCGTGGTCGTTGGTGTGATTCTCCCGCTCCAGCACGGCGCTGCGCTTCACCTGCCAGCCGGCGCGCTCGCCGATGGCGCCCGCCGATGCCATCTCCTCCAGCACGTCGTCGAACACGCGGCCGTTGCCGATGGGAGCGCCGAAACCGTAGCAGAAGTTGCCCACGCCGCCGGCGGTGCCCATGCCGCCAAGCTGCGCCTGGCGCTCGACCAGCAGCGTCCTGAGCCCGGCTCGCCCGGCGGCGCAGGCGGCGCCGAATCCCGCCATGCCGCCGCCGGCCACTACCAGGTCGAACTCTCCCGCGACGGGCACCTCGCGCCGGAATCGGACCGTCTGCCCTCCTCGGCCCGGCCGCGCCACGGAACCCATCATCCTCCGCCGCCGGTGCCGTGCAGCCCGCTGTAGGGGACGCGCAGCACCTTGAGGGATCGGGAGCCGGTGAGGAAGCGGGTACCTGCGGCCACCGGCGTCACGAAGTAGGTGACCAGCGAGGCGGTGTCGTTCCGGCGACGACATCGCGCTGCCGGCGGCAGGCAGGCACCGGCGGGCGGCAGCTTGGCGCTGGTGATCGCCGACCCGCGGGCCGAGCACCGCCGCGTCGTGCACAAGATCTCGGCGCCGTCGTCCTGAGCGGGAACCGTGCGCACAAGCTGAAAGCGGCGCAGATTTCCGCGCTGGTGGTAGCCCTGCCTCATAAGTGACTCCACAAGCTGAGCGTACTCGCCATCCCTCAGTGCTTCCGCATCCAGACTCAGATCCACATCGACGGTTCCCACGTGGGGCATTTCTGCCTCGCCGAGCAACAGCCAGGGGACGGCGCCGCCGATCACGGCGAATTTGCCCTTGTAGCTACCGAGAATCTGTCCGATCTCGACCAGCACCGACCTGACGGCAGCCGTGGTGCGATCGTCGTAGTCGGAGGCGTACCGCGGCTCTACTTGAGCCATGGGAGGAACTCGCCTGCCAAGTGTGCCGCAACCTCACGTTCGCGGTCGTTGCCGCTCCAGAGGTCGAGATAAGTAACGATTGGGCTGGTACAGTATACACTCGGAGCCGGTTCGCTCGCATCGTCGAACAGGTTTTCATCTGTTGGGACGTGCAGGACTACGTTGGCTCCCCTGGCGGCGGGAGTCAGCTTCAACTCCGCCTTCAGCAACTGGACGCCGGGTCCGTCGGCATAGAACGTTTGGGTGCCGCTCCGGCTGAAGGGGGCAAGCCACTGCGCCGCGGAGTGCAGCGAGTAGATCGCACGTGGACGCTCGGGGCGAGCATTCAGCGTTCCGAGAAGCCGCTCATCAAGCGTCCCTCCATGGAGATGGGTGTATCCGGTGATGGACTGGCCGGACGGGCGGCGATAGTTCTCACGCCACGTTTGCAGCAGGGCCTTCGGCTGGATCAGAACGGCACCTTCATCCCCGACCTCAAGCCACTCCCGTTCCAACAGGGCCCTGCGGACATTGCTCACGTGGCCGTAGCTCGCATTTGCCTGTGCGGCCAGTTCGGCAACACGCCAAGCCCGATCCGGGTCGCGCAGCAGGACGCGCAAGATGGCTGCCGCCTTCGGGGTAAAGATGGAACGTAGCGCACGGGTCTCCGAGGGTGGCTTGTCTGCGACGACACGCTCGATGTACACGGCGTCGAATGCAAGCCGCACGTTACCGACAAGATCGAGATAGGCCACGTCGTGGGCCGTGCAGATGGCACGTGACTCTGGAGACAGGTAGGGGCTGACGAGCATGGGAATCAGGCGCCGGGCGCCGTTCGCTGCACCGGATTGGCGCACTCGCGCCACGTAGCTCTCGAGCTGATAGACCCCCGATCGGACAGAGCGGGGGGCTCCGTCCGACTTCACCTCGACGACGAGCGCACAGTTTCCACCGGGGTAGTGAAAACCGATCATTCCATCGATACCATAGGCAGCGCCGACCCTGCGTTCATACTCGACCGCGTCAATCTCCATACACGGCAGGTGGTCGAGCATGTCGCGTACCGCAGCCACGGCACGAGCCTCCAGATCGTTCACTAATTGGTGGTTTTTCATCATATGATGAATATGAGTAATCCGGTGAAAGAAAGCAAATCCGCCCGCCGCTCCGGCTGAAGGGGGCAAGCCACTGCGCCCTGGCTCGACCACATCGAGACTTCGAGGACGCGCTGCAACGGGAGTGTGCGCTCGCCAACGAGATCGGCATCCTCGTGACCCGCAACACGCGCGACCATCCCAGGGATGGGATCCAGGTCCTCACCCCGGTCGACGTCATGCGCCTCCACTGCATCGCACGCGTCGCAACGACGGAGCACGCCTGAACGGCGGGTACAGCGTCCAGCCCAGCCATGACGCACTGCATTGTTGCGGCTGGAGAGTGCGGCGCATATCATGCGGCCACGCCGTGCACGGGGGCGTCGCACAGGGCACGGCACGGTGCGCGGCGCCGGGGAGGGCAGGTGCGCAAGAGTCATACCGCGGCGATGGAGATCTTCTCCGCCAAGGCCAACGGCCCGGTGGCGACCGAGCCGTACGAGGCCGGATGGGCGCGCGAGGCGCTGGCGGTGATCCATTGCCACGAGGTGCACGGGCCGGCGCCGCGGCTGGAGTTGCAGGTACAGATCTCCGCCGACGGGGTGCGCTGGATCGACTTCGGGCACGCGTTTCCCGCCATCAGCGAGCCGGGCGGCCATTTCCTGAGCCTGGCCGGCTTCGGCAACTGGCTGCGCCTGGCCGGCGCCGTCAGCGGCGGCCCGGATGACGGCTCGGCCGCGGTGCTGGTGGACATCTACTGGGTGTTGAAGGAGTAGGGGATGGCGGAGCTGGCTGACCGAGGTCACGACGAGGCGCTGCGCAAGGCACTGCTGCGCGCCGACCCTCTGCTGTCGCGCTACGACCCGCTGGAGCGGCTGCTGATGCACTGCGACTTCGACGCCGGCATCCACGGCTGGCAGACCTACTTTCCCGACTACGACGGCGACTCCGACTACCCGGGCCGCGATCCCCACTTCCAGCCGCTCGACCAGATGCTCGCCCAGTCGCGTACCGACCCGAGCATGCGGGTGGACCGGCGCGCCCCCACCGGCATGCGCGGGGTGCCGATGCTGAGCACGCTCACCTCCTGGGACGTGGGCACCTCGGGCAGCTTCCGCGGCACCTACGCGCTGAAGATTCCCACCGCGCCGCTGGCCGGCACCCATAGCTGGGCGCTGCGCCGGGTCACCTCGCCGTGGCGCGGCAAGGTGCGCTTCGAGTGCTACTTCACCTACAAGGCGGAGCCGTCCGACTTCCGCCTCGGCGAGTTGGACGTGCGCAGCGTGTTCCTCAGCGTGGACGCGATGGACCTGGGCAACGTGCGCGGCGCACCGCAGCCGCCGGTGCGCTGGTGGCCGTCGGTGCGTTACCACAACGCCGAGGCCGGCAAGCTGATCCAGCGCTGGCAGGCCAACTTCAGCGGCTCCAAGGGCACCAAGGACGGCCCGTTCACCGACCTGGAGGACGGCTACCAGGAGCTGGGCTTCAACCGCTCGCCCACCAAGTACCAGTGGCACTACCTGCGCTTCACCTTCGACACCGCCCGCCACGAGTACGTGGACCTGCATTGCCACGGCAAGGAGTTCGACGTCGCCGGGCGCCGGCACGTGTTCGACCCGCCGCTGACCGGCTTCCGGGCCTCCACCGAGCGCTGCGCCGGCCTGCTGAACTTCGGCATCGGCATCGAGACCAACGCCGACAAGCGCTGCTTCCTCTACCTCGACTCCATCGTGGTGTCGGTGGAGCCGGAGGGGTAGACCGCGCGCCGCCATCGCCGACGGGCGCGCCGCGCCCGCCACTGGAGTGCTGACCGCCGGTGCCCTGCGGGATGTAGGACAGTTCCTTCCAGCGGACCTGGCGCAACTCGCGGCTACTCAGGGTCAGGACGTCGCGGCCGCGGTAGCCGATGGTGCCGGCCACCATCCAGCGAACCGCAGTCCGGCCACGGCCACATGGTGACGAACGACTCCTCGGCCATCGCGTAGATGCGGGCAAGCGTCTCGCGGTTCACCAGGTGCTGTACCGCCCGGCGGAAGTCCGCGTCGTCGGTCGGGAAGCGGGGCGGTGTTGAACGACGAGATGCCCTGGCTCACCGCGTCCATGAACGGTGCCGGCACCACGTGGTCCGAGCGGCGCTGCGCCGTGCGGATCATGTCGATGGTGAAGATGTGCGGCAGCGGCATGTCGACCGCCCCTTCGATGAACTCCTCCAGGTCGATGTCGGGCGGTGGCGCGATGCGGAAGATGCCATGGAAGGTAGCGGCGGCGCGACTCCTCCAGGCGGTAGGTGGCGAGCATGTCGTCGACCAGGCCGGTGGCGCCGTCCCAGTCGAAGGTGCGGAACGAATGGGCGCGCGTCACGAACGGCGCGCCGGCGTAGAACAGCTCGTACTGCTCGTGACGCGAGGCGTACTCGGAACCGATCACGTCCCACGCCAGGCGGTAGAACTTGACCTTGTCGCGCGCGCCCGCGGCCGGCGCGGCCGTCGTCTCCGGCGCCGCCGGCAGGCCGGCACCGAAGTCGAAGCCTCCGGGATAAGGATCGCGGGGATCGAGCACGAAGTCGTGGAAGCCGGTGATGAAGGCGCTGCCGGCGATTTCCGGGATGATCGCTTCGAACGCTCCCCGCGAGGTTGCCTCCAGCACCCGGCCGCGAAACAGGCCGCCGGTAATGCTCTCGTTCACGAATTCCTCGCCCACGGCCAGGCGTCCGCGCGCGTGCAGGGCGGCCAGCCAGCCGCTGGTGCCGGTGCCGCACGGCGAGCGGTCGAATCCCACTCTGCCCGCCAGCACGTTCTTCATGTCGGCTTCGGGGTGCTCCGGGTCGTCGCGAAACATCACCCCGCCGACCCGTGCCGGCACGCCGGGCGGCAAGTCGTCGAGGGACACCTGCCCGATCACCGCTTCGCGCACCTCCCCGCCGAGCTGCTGCAAGCGCGGCAGGTTCTCCGCGCGCACCCGCATCCCCAGGTCGGGCGCCCACACGTAGGCGTACAGATTGCCGCCGTAGCACACGTCGGCGCGCACTTCCCCGACACCCGGCACCTCGATCACCTGGTCCGCCCGGTACAGGAAGCTCGGCACGTTCCGGAACGCCACGAACTCGACCTCGGTGCCCGAACCGTGCACCCGCGCGGTCACCGTCCCGGACGGGGTGTCGATGCCGAACTCCACCGGCAGCGGCCCGGCCACCGCCCCGGTCTCCACCAGCATGGTGGCGATGGCGATGGTGGCGTGACCGCAGCCGCCCGCACTCCAGGCCGGCGAGAAGAAAACCGCGCCGGTAACCGACCCCGCCGCGGTGGGCGGGGTGAGCAGCGCCCCGAACTGACCCGAGTGGCCGCGCGGCTCATGGCACAGCATGCGCGCCACTGCCGTCATCTCCTCGCAGCCGCGCAGCCACGCGGCCCGCTCTGCCATGGTGGCGCCGGGGACGGGCGGCAGGCCGGAGGTGACGATGCGCGTGGGCATGCCGGCGGTGTGGGTCTCCACCACCCGGATCGTGCGGGCGAACGTCATCGTAGTGCCCCGACCTTACGCACAGAACGGGCGTCGCGCAATATCCACCGGGGGTTACGCTGGGGTTACGCCCACTGCATCGGCGTGATTCGGGCATCCTGAGATCTCGGCCCACCCACCCGAGCGGTGGTGGTTGGACCAGACGGTACCGGTCCCGTAACCGATCCGCTTCAGCGGGTGGAACTCGTTTCCAGGGCCGGGAGTCCCAGCAACTCGCGGGCGCGTTCCGGGCCGACGACCGTGCGGCCGACCGATCGCGCCAGCGCGGCGGCTTCCTCGACCAGTTCGGCGTTGGAGCGTGCGCGTTCACCGTCGGCGAGAAACGGTCCGTCCTCGTAGCCGACCCGGACATGCCCGCCGCGCTCCAGGGCACGCATGAAGCCGGCGGCGCCGGGCGCATGGTAGCGATGCAATACCCACAGCGAGTCGGCGGGCAGGTTGGCCACCAGGGCATCCAGGTAGCGGTCTTCGTACGGCAACGAGTCAGGGAACCCGAGCACGAGGCCGAACAGGTGCGGCGACTGCAACCGGCCGCCCGCGGCAAGCTCCTGGACCCGGGCGACGTGGGACAGGTCGAAGCAATCCAGGTACGGCTTCAGGTTCCGGGCGGTGAGCTCGCCCAGATAATAGTCGATCTCGTCCACCGGGTTGGCGAACACCGCGCCGTACATGTTCACGGAGCCCAGGTTCAATGAGCCGACCTCGACCCCTTCTACACGGTAGGACACGCAACGCTCCGCGCGCGTGTTCTCCGGCGTCCCGCCCGTGGAGCCTTCGATGATCAGCGGGCACCGCGCATGGACGGTACCAACCTGCTCCTCGAACAGCGCGGTATCCGGGGTCTGGACGCCGTTCGCATCGCGAACGTGCAGGTGCCCGATGGAGGCACCCGCGTCGTAGCAGCGGATGAGCTCGTCAGGCACGTCGAGTGTGCCGGGGAAGCGCTCGACCTGCTTCTCGCTCGGGTACGGTGCAACCGCGATGATCAACTCGTCCATTCAGGTCCTCCCCAGGGCGTTGCGAATGTAATAGGATAGGCGAAGACCGTCGTGAGCTCGCTTCGCTGGACAGGTTCGGTGAGGAGACCTCGTGAGCGCCGGTGACCTGACGGAGCTGGAGGTCCAGACCGGCCGCGCTTCCGCGCAGCCGCCCCCGCTGGTGCTGAGCGCGGGCCCCCTCGGGTGCGCGTTCCAGGAGCAGGCGGTGCGTTGGATACGCTTCCGCGGCGTCGAAGTGGTGCGCGGCATCTACGCCGCGGTACGCGATCGCAACTGGGGTACCGTGCCGGCCAGCGTGCACGACCTCCACGTCCACACCAGCGGCGAGACGTTCACGGTTGAGTTCCGGGTCGATCATCAGGCGCCGGGAATCGCCTTCTCCTGGCAGGGCCGGGTCGAGGCGACGGCGCGCTCCCTGACGTTCAGCTTCGACGGAGAGGCCCACAGCGGCTTCCTGCGCAACCGGATCGGGTTCTGCGTGCTGCATCCGCCCGCGTGTGCCGGGCAGGCGTGCACGGTAGCGCACACCGATGGACGCATCACCGAGAGCCATTTCCCGCGCCACGTGGCGCCCAACCAGCCGTTCCTGAACCTGCGCAGCATCACCCACGAACCGTTGCCGTCGACGTTCGTCACCGTGGAGATGAGCGGCGACGAGTTCGAGACGGAGGACCAGCGCAACTGGACGGACGCCTCGTACAAGACCTACTGTACGCCGTTGGCGGAGCCGTTTCCGGTCGAGGTGCCGGCGGGAACCCGGGTTCGCCAGGTGGTGCGGATCACCGTGGAGGAGCCGCGGCGTTCGCGCCGGGTTGCGAGCACCGGCACAGCGGTGGTCGAGGTGCGGCTTGGCGGCGCCGTGGGGCGACTCCCACGGCTCGGAGTGGGAGCCGACGGTGACGACTACACGCTCACCAGTCAGGAGCTTGCGCGATGCTCGGCGCTGCAGCTCGCGCACCTGCGCGTCGCCCCCCGTCCGGCGCAGCTCGCGATGGCGGCGGCGCTGGGGGTGCCGGCCGAGGCAGCCGTCAGCAACGACATCCCGGATCACCCCCTGGCTGAACAGGTGCGCCGGGTTGGGGCGCACACCCCGCTGGCGCGGTGGATCGTGGATGCGAAGGTGGGCGCCCGCGCCGCAGCGGAGCAGGTGCGCGGCCACGCAGGCGGCGGCGCACCTGCTCCGGTGTTCGTCGGGTCGCGCCACTTCTTCACCGAGCTGAACCGCAACCGGCCGCCGCTGGACTGCCTGGACGGCGTGTGCTTCAGCATCAACCCGCAGGTGCATGCCTTTGACGACGCATCGATGGCAGAGACCATCAGCGCGCAGGGGGACGTGGTGCGCAGCGCGCGGCGACTGGCACGGGGCGCACCGGTGGCCGTGACCCCGGTGACGCTGCGCATGCGGGAGAATCCCAACGCCACCGCGGCCGAGCCGCCCCCGGCCCCTGGACAGCTCCCACGGCAGGTCGACCCGCGTCAGCCGAGCCTCTGGTGTGCGGCCTGGACGGCGGGCAGCGTCGGCGCGCTCGCCGCGGCAGGCGCCGCGTGCGTGACCTACTTTCAGTTGAGCGGCTGGCTCGGCATCATGTCCCGGCAGGGGAGTCCCGCGCGCGCGGGACCGGTCGCCGCATGGCCTGGCGGCGTGTTTCCGACGTTTCACGTGCTGCGCGATCTGTCCGGCAACGCCGATGCTCCCGTGCTGCGGCTCACCTCGAGCCTGCCCGAGGCCATTTGCGGCGTCGCGCTGCGAACCGCGCATGGCGTCAGGATCCTGCTGGGAAACCTCTCAAACTCGTCGCAGCAGGTGCGGTTGTCCGGGCGCACGCCCCTGCGCTGGCGCGGACGGCGGCTGGACGCAGCGGTTGCGCGTGCGGCAGCCGCGGATCCGGAAGGCTTCCACGCCGAGGCCGGCGCCGTACAGCACCCCGAGTTCGAGCTGCCTGCCTACTCCGTGCTGCGCCTGGACGGATCTGCCGGCGCGTGATCCCAGGCCGGGATGCGCCGGCGCGCGGAGGCTATCGGTTGGCGGGCAACGTCCAGCAGCCAGTCCGGACTCCCCGCCTGGCCGCCCTTGAGGCCCACCTGCAAGCCGTCCAGCTCACGGTCATTGCTATGCAGATAGGTAACCGGCGCCGACGTTGCGAACGTATGCGCGATCTCCAGCGCCGTGGCCTGCAGCGCCCGCAGCACTGCGCCGGAGAAGTCGCCGCCGAGCAAGGCGAGGCGGGGGGCCTGACCGCCGGCCACCAGGTCGCGGATGAGGCGCGCCGCGGTTTCTCCCAGGCGCCGCGTCGCGCTGCCCCCGGCGGCGGCGCGGGTCGCCGGGATGCGCGGGTCATTCGGTCCCCGTGCGGTGTGCACGACCACGGAGGTCCCTGACGCCAGCAGGGCTCCGGCTTGCCGGGTCACCCGCGCCACTTCAGCGTTCCAGGTGGTCGCGGCCAGCCCGGGCGTCTGCAGCGCGATCTCGCGAAAACCCCCATCCACGGCACGCTGGATCTGGTGTTCCGTCTGCAGTGCGCCGCTGCCGGACACGGCAAGCAGCGCTCGCGGCGCCGGCACCGGCGGGTCCGGGAGGCGCTGGCGCAGCGAGAATCCGCGCCGCCGCCACGCCGCAACCAGACCGAGCACCAGCTCCTGCGAGGCGCACACCAGCCTGGTCTGCTCCGACTCGACCAACCGCCACACCGCCTCGCCGACCGTGTCGACGTGTTGCGCCGTCAGGGAATCGGTGACAACGAGGTCGCCGTCCGCGCCACCGCCCACGTAGGCGGCGGTGAGTTGGTCGGGGCCCGCCGCAACCGTGCGTACGTCAGCCAGGCGCTGGCGCAGGCCGGTCTGCGCGGCAAGATGGCGCCGCAGGTCGGCCTCCTGCATGGGAGTTGACGGATGCTGGGCCAGCGACGGGTGGCGGTCGAGCCGCAGCACCTCATCCCAGAGCGCCGCGAAGTGGTTGCCGAACAGGGTGTAGCGGCCAAAGCGCGGCGCCGCCGGGTACACCGGCACCACCCGCGACGGAAACAGGGACGCCAACTCCTCCAGGGCTGCACCGATGCTGCCGGTGTCCGGCGACGAGTCGAAGGTGGAACAGACCTTGTAGAGGAACAACTCCGGACCGAGCTCCGCCAGGCTGCGCGCAATGCGGCGCACTTCATGGCGGAGGGCGTCAGGCGGCATGCTCCGGGTGCCACTGGCTACTCCTGCGGCGACGACGCCGGAGAATCGCGCGGTGAGATCCTCCGCGGTCGGGGGTTGCAGGAACACGACGCTGCGCACTCCGGACTCGCAGAACGCCTCCGCGACGGAGACGGTCCCGGTGACGTCGTCGCCCAGGTAGACGAGTTTCACTGCGGTCGCCGCGTGGCCCCGAATGCGTCGAGTGCCGCTGCCAGCTCCGGGACGTCGCGGGCGGCGTCCGCCAGGTCGATTCCGTCGCGGGCCGCCTGCCACGCCGCACGCACGGCGCACACGCCTGCCGCGATACCGCCGGGGTGACCCTGGATTCCGCCTCCGGCCAGGTACATCAGGTCCTGTGTCCCGCCCCTGCGCAGCGTGGCCGGCGCCTGTCCGCCCCACTGACCTGATGAGATCACCGGCATGGCGCGGTCGGACTCATTACGCAGCGGCCGCAGACAGGACCGCAGCGACGCCACCACCGACTCGTCGCTTTCCCAGAACTTGTTGCCGATGCCGTTGACGTGCAGGTGGTCGATGCCGGCCAAGCGCCACACCTGCTGCATGACCCGGAACTCCAGCCCCAGCGCGGGCGCGCGAGTCAGTTGCGCCCAGCCGTTGCGATGCCCGTGGATCGGCAGCCGGCACCGCTCACGGAGCGTGCGCACGCCGGTCACTCCGACCTGGTGCACGCTGACCATCACACAGGTCCCGCCTGCGGCGTGTACCAGGTCATGGTTGCGCAGCATCTCATCCAGCGTGTCCGCGGTGATGTTGAACGCATACATGACCTGTCTGCCGGCGCGGTCTGCCGCCTGCCGCAGCACCGGCATGACCGCCTGCACCCGCTGCTGCAGCGGCGAGTACGCGGGACCGGCCAGCAGCTCGTCATCCTTGATGAAGTCCACGCCGGCCGCGGCCAGCTCGCCGGCGCGTTGCGCGGTCTGCTCCGGGGTGAGCCCGATGCTGGGTTTGATGATGGTGCCGATGATCGGCCCGTCCGCGACTCCGCTCAATCGACGGGTACCGGTGACGCTGTGTGCCGGCCCCGGGTGCGCTGCGAGCACGGCGTGGGGGAGGCGCAGGTCGGTCAGGCGCATGCCGGTCACCTCGCCGAGTTCGAACACGTTGCCGGCCACCGCGGCCAGAATCGCGGTGAGCTGCGTTCCCGTCGCCTCCAGCGGGACACTGACGTCGACCTCCACGCGCCGATAGGTCGCACCGGCACCCGGGTCCTTGCGACTTGACAGGGACGCCGCAGCGGACGGCGGCAGCTCGCGCACCGCCACGATGCGGCTGGCGAACCGGGCTTTCAGCGCGTCGGTCTCACCGAGGACCGGGACGAAGGTCCCCGTGGATCCTTCGCCGGCGAGCATGCCCAGGGCTCTGTCCAGCGCCAGCGGGGTCTCGATCCGGTACGTCGCCAGCGTCGCATCGGGCGGCGCTGCCTCGGTCACCGCATCAGTCACCCACAATCTCGGTCACGCTGCGGCGCAGCGACTCCAGCGTGAAGATCTGCTTCCAGTCGTCGCGGAAGATGCGCGGACCCGCCTTATCCACGGCGAGCTGGGCGCCGTCAGAGAACGGGAACCCGGAGAACCCGAAGATGATGCCGAACTCGGTGCGCAGGTGGCCAAACAGGAACGCCTCCGCCGCGTCGCGCGGCACACCCATCTCCACCACCGTGTCCAGCCCCTCTTTCATCGCGCTGATCAGCGTGGCGGTGAAGGTCTCGACCAGGGTCGGTTCCAGGATCGCCATCTGCTCCACCGTGACCCGGAAGCTGTCGATTACCGGGGCATAGATAGTGCGCGCCAGCCGCTCACCGGCGGCATAGTCGGTCTCCGGACCCTGTGCCAGGGCACACACGATATGCTGGCGAGCCGTACCGCCAAACCAGTCGGCGCGGGCTTCCGGCCGGGTCTCAACGCCGAACAGCGGCGGATGACAGGGGTGCGTGCAGAAGTACGTGACGTCCGGCCGTTCAGGCAGCGCCCCGGCGTACGGAGCGGCCGGATCGAGCGCAATCAGCATCGACCCAGGGTCCATCAGCGGGACCGCGTCGCGCGCGATCGTGCGAATCAGCCGGTCGGGCACCGCCAGGATCACCGCCCCGGCGCCGGGGACTGCCTGCTCAGGCGATACGGCCTCCAGTCCGCGCTCCTGAACGTTGGCGCGGCCCGCAGCCGACACCTCCACCGCGGCGATCTCATTGGTGCCGTCATGCAGCAAGTTGTCAGCAATGCGGCAGCCCATCTTGCCGCCGGCTCCCAGCAACGCAATCTTCATGCTTGTATCTCCATCGGGCGTCTGTGATCACCAGCCCTTCGCCCCGGACCTCGTTTCCCGGTACCCGCATGCCGGTACTCACGGTAGCTGCTCGCCGGCGCTGAAATCGGGTCGCGGCCCAGGACTTCGCTCATCTGGTGCGCCTCCTGTGAGCCGCGAAGTATCCGACGCAAGGCATCCATCTGTAAACCGCTACATCCTTAAGGCCCTTGCGGCGCCCTACGGCGTTCCTTGCGCCGCGGGAGCTTGCAGGGGAAACCAATGTGCTGACAGAATACCAACGAACTCATCACATCAAGTACGGCGCCGCCGGCAGACCGGCAGCGCCGCAACAGGAGGACTGTGTTGAACACAGCGAAAGTGTTTGCCGTCGCGCTGACCGCGACGGTGCTGGCCGCCATGTACGCGGCCGCGCAAGAGGACGCCACGCGTCCCGCCGGCTACGGCCACCGCCTGGAGATCGTCCGCGACCGCGGCAAGATACTGTGCGCCGACAACACCGAGTTGGCGGCCTGGAGCTGGATCGACGAGGACGGCAAGAACCGCGGCTTCGGGCCCGACTACTGCCGCGCCTACGCGGCGGCGGTGTTCGGCGACGCCACCGACGACAACTGGGAGATCGTCAACATCACGTTCGCCGAGCGACCCACGGTGATGCAGTCGGGCGAGATCGACGTGATGACCATCGCCAACACCTGGACCGCGCATCGCGAAGTGCACTGGGGCAACTTCGTCGACATCGTGCATTACGCCGGCCTGGGCGTGATCAGCACCAAGGACAGCGGCATCGTCGCCAACGACTGGCAGAGCCTGGACGGTATGACCGGCTGCACCGGCGCCGGCACCAACTACGTGCAGATGGCGGCCGACATGGAGGCGGAGTACGGCGTGCAGTTCGAGCTGGCACTGTACGAGATCGGCGGCGTGCGCGACGCCTACGACGCCGGGCGCTGCGATTTCGTGCTCACCGGCAGCGACGGCACCGGCTCCTTCGTGCGCCAGTTGACCCGCTCCACCCCGGACGACCACAACATCTGGACCAGCGTGTTCGGCAAGGATCCGTGGGCGATGCTGGTGCCGCACGGCGACGACCAATGGTTCGACCTGATCCGCATGGTGGGTTGGATCCTGGTGAACGCCGAGGAACTGGGCGTGACCCAGGACAACGTCGAGGAGATGTACGCCAACTCCGCGAGCGTCAAGGTGCAGCGCCTGCTCGGCGCGGAGGGCACCTGGGGGCAGGACCGGCTGCAGATCGCCGACGACGTTGCCGTGAACATCATCAAGGAAGTGGGCAACTACGGCGAGATCATCGACCGCTACTACAGCGTCGAGGCGGAGGAGAAGGGTTGGGGATTCTACCGCGAGCGCGGACCCGACAACCTGTACCTGCGCGGCGGCCTGATCTACGTGCCGGAAAACACCTGATCGACCGCTTGAGTCAACGACCTGGAGCCGGGCTGCCTGCTAGTGCGGCCCGGCTCCTTTGTTCTACGCCGCCGTAACGCCATGTCCGGCCCCGCCCAGGGCGACCTGCGCAGTCGCGTCGAGACCCACTCCAGCGTGCCGCTGTGGCGCAACATCCACGTCCTGCAGGCGGCCACGCAGATCGCCGCGGCGTTGCTCATCGTCGGGCTGATCGGGTTCCTGCTGAACAACCTGTTCGTCAACGCCGAGAAGCGCGGTGTCGACCTGGGCTTCGGCTTTCTCTCGTTGCGCGCATCGATCAAGATCTCCAATGCCGCCATCCCCTACTCCCCGGACAACTCCTACTTCTACGCGTTCCTGGTCGGGGTGGTGCACACCCTGCGCGCCACCCTGCTCGGCATCGTGCTGGCGACGATCCTGGGCGTGCTGGTCGGGGTGGCGCGGCTGTCGCACAACTGGCTGGTGCAGAAGATCTTCGCGGTCTACATCGGCGCCATCCGCAACATCCCGCTGATCGTGACCTGCTACTTCTTCTACTTCGGGCTGGTGCTGCGCATGCCGATCACCAAGGAGGCGATCCGCCTGCCGGGGCCGATCTTCCTGAGCAACCGCGGCGTGTACACCATCTGGGGTGAACCGACCGCCAGCTTCGGCACCTGGCTGCTGATCGTGCTGGCCGCCTTGATCGCCGGCTACTTCGTGCGCCGCTGGCTGAAGGGCCGCGAGAAACGCACCGGCACCCCCTCATATCCCAACCTGGCGGCATTCGGCCTGCTGGCGGTGGTGGGGGCGCTCGGCTGGCTGGTGCTGGCCGGCGGCGGCGGCGAGCCGCCGCTGACCCCCTCCGTGCCGTTTCTCAAGGGCACCAACTTCCGCGGCGGGCTGCGCATGACGCCGGAGTACTTCGCCCTGGTGGCGTGCCTGACCGTGTACATCGCCACCTACATCGGCGAGATCGTGCGCGGGGCGATCCAGTCGATCCCCCGCGGGCAGCTCGAAGCGGCGCGCGCCGTGGGGCTGAGCGAAGTGCACGTGCTGCGCTACATCGTGATTCCGCAGGCGCTGCGCATCATCGTGCCGCCCACCATCGGCCAGTACATCAACCTCACCAAGGGCTCGTCGCTGGCCATCGTGGTGGGGTACGCGGACATCTACGTGATCACGCGCAACATCATCGAACAGTCGGGCAGCTCGGCGCCGATGTTCCTGCTGATCATCGCCACCTACCTGGTCATCGCCGGCGTCTACTCGCTGATCGGCAACCTGTACAACCGGTCGGTGCAGATCGTGGAGCGTTAGCGCATGGCGGACGTGGCCGGCAGCGTGGACAGGGCCGACGAAGTCAGACCGCCGGCAGCGAGCACCGGCCCGCTCGGCTGGGTGCGCGCCAACCTGCTCGACACCTGGTACAACGCCCTGCTGACCGTTGCCGTACTCGCCGCCGCGTACTACGTGCTGCGAGGGTTCGGCGGCTGGGCGCTGCAGACCGCCGAGTGGGCGGTGCTGACCCAGAACCTGCAGGTGCTGCTGGTGGGCCAGTATCCCGACGAGGAGGTGTGGCGCGCCGGCGTGGTGATGCTCGCCCTGCCGTTCGTGCTGGGCCTGGGCTGGTCGGTGTGGCCCGGGTTCTGCCGCCGGCTCGCCGTCAGCCTGGCGGTCGCGGCGCCGCTGGTGGCGCTGCTGCCGGTCGAGTTCGCCAGCCTCGGCGCGGGTTTCCGCATCTTCCTGCTGCTCAACACCGTGCTGGTGGGCGCCGGCTGGCTGGTGGGCCGCTATACGGTGCTGGGCAGCGCCCGCTGGGTGCTGGGGATCTGGCTGCTGCTGTTCCTGGGCGGGCTGGTGTTCCTGCGCGGCTTCGCCGAGAGCGAGGCGCTGCCGTTCGTGGGCACCAAGCAGTGGGGCGGCCTGATGGTCACGCTGCTGCTGTCGCAGGCCGGCATCGTGGTCTCGTTCCCGCTCGGCATCCTGTTCGCGCTCGGGCGGCGCAGCTCGATGGCGTTCGTGCGGGTGGCGTGCATCGTGTACATTGAGGTGCTGCGCGGCACGCCGATTCTGGCGCTGCTGTTCGTCACCCAGGTGCTGCTGCCGCTGCTGCTGCCCGACTGGATGGACATGGACCGGCTCACGCGCGGGCTGATCGCGCTGATCCTGAACAACTCGGCGTACATGGCGGAGAACATCCGCGGCGGCCTGCAGTCGGTGCCCTCCGGCCAACTGGAGGCGGCGCGCGCGCTCGGCATGAAGGTGCACCACATCACGGCGCGCATCGTGCTGCCGCAGGCGCTGCGCAACGTGCTGCCGGCGATCGTCGGGCAGTTCATCATTCTGTTCAAGGACACCGCGGTAATCTCGCTGCTCGGGCTGCTCGACTTCCTCGGCACCGCCAACGCCATCCTGTCCGGGCGCCGCATGTGGTTCAACGCCGAGATCGAAATGTTCGTGTTCGTGGCCGCGGTGTACTGGGTGTTCACCTACGCCATGACCAGCGTCAGCCGCGCCATCGAGAAGTCGATGAGCAAGGGGGTGGGATAGTGGCGAAGGAGCGCAACGGCATCATCGTGGTGCGCGAGCTGCACAAGTGGTTCGGGGATTTCCACGTGCTGCGCGGCATCTCGATGCAGATCTACGAGGGCGAAAAGATGGTGATCTTCGGCCCGTCGGGATCGGGTAAGTCCACCTTCATCCGCACCCTCAACCGGCTCGAGGAGCACCAGCGCGGCGACATCATCGTGGACGGCATCGAGCTGTCCGCCGACATCCGCAACATCGATGCCATCCGCAGCGAGATCGGCATGGTGTTCCAGTCGTTCAACCTGTTCCCGCACCTGACGGTGATCGACAACATCACGCTCGCCCCGATCCTGGTGCGCCACCTGTCCAAGGACGACGCCGGCGCCCTCGCGATGCAGTATCTGGAGCGGGTGGGCATCCCGGAGCAGGCCGCCAAGTACCCCGGCCAGCTCTCCGGCGGCCAGCAGCAGCGCGTGGCCATCGCCCGCGCGCTCGCGATGCAGCCCAAGATCATGATGTTCGACGAGCCCACCTCGGCGCTCGACCCGGAGATGATCAAGGAGGTGCTCGACGTGATGGTGGAGCTCGCCGAGTCGGGCATGACGATGATCGTGGTGACCCACGAGATGGGCTTCGCGCGGCAGGTGGCCGACCGCATGGTGATGTTCGACGAGGGCAAGGTGGTGGAGATGGGCACCCCGGAGGAGGTGCTCGAACACCCCCGGCACGAACGCACCCAGCAGTTCCTGGCGCAAATCCTGACCTGACCCGGCCTCACCTGACCCGGCCTGACGTGACCCGACCTGACCTGCCGGCGGCGGCCAAGCTACACTGCGCGTCGGAAGATCCACGCATCCCAGGCCCGAGTGCAGGCGGCGAAGATGCCGGACTCGCGGAGCGGTCAATCCATGGAGCGCGGCTTCTGGCGCAGGTTCATCACCGCTGTAACGACAATGGCGTCGCCGTGGACGTAGTAGAGGATCCCGTAGGGAAATCGGTCGAGAGGGCGCGCCGAGTGCGGGCCGCGATCAAAGTCCAAGCATGAGGGAATTGAAGAATCCATTCCACTGTCCGGTCGACCTCAAGAGCAAACTCGTATCCGAGATCGGAGCGCTGCTCGTTGTAAAAGGAAATCGCTTCGATCCACTCGCATCTTGCCTGAGGGAGGAACTCAACCGTCACGGCTGTTGGCGTCGCGCTTCACCTGATCGTAGGGGATAGTCTTCGCGTCACCCGCGAGATAGGCATCGATACGTCGTTCGGACTCCCGCGCCCAGGCCGACTCGACCTCGCGTTCCCGCTCAGTGCGAAGACTCCGATAGACCTGGTCGATGACCTCTGCCCGTTCCAGGGGCGATGGGGCAAGCGCGTTGGCGACTACGGATTGAGATCTCTCGGTCATCGGAACGATTATACTTCCCGGCGATCACAAGATGAACCCGCCGGAGTAGGGGAAGCAGCGGCAACAGCGGCCGGGCCGCAGGTCCTCCGCGTCCACTTAGCACGACACCTGTTGCGGAAGCGCCGACCCGGAGTGCCGGCCGGGAATTGACGCGCGCTCCGTAGCGCGCACAGTTGCATCACGTTTCGCCGGCTTGTTCGAGGATCGCCTGAACGAGTTGGTCCGAGAGTCTGAAATCCCGCGCAGCCAGTCGCTCGAACAAGGGCCTGACGCTCGTTACCAAGCTCGCCCTCTTGGCGGCAAGCAGTACGCCAGCAAGGCCGGTGACCGCGAGTCCATGAGCATCCGCATACGATCGACCAAGCGGCTCGTCCATGAGTATCAACGAGGGACCGACGTGAGCGGCCGCCAGTGTAAGCGTGCTCGATTCGCCGGCGTCCAGATCAGCGAATGCACCCGTCGCCGCGGGCGTGTGCTCGACCTGGATCCACCCATCACGGATGGCTGCGGCCAACTCCGCCGCACCCGGCAGGTCGGCGCCGGCCAACACCTCGTCGCGCACCGTGTTGGTGATCGTCAACTGGCCGAACAGCCTGCGAAGCAGATCGAATTCCCCCGCGGCGGCCAGCCCGATCAGTGGACTTGCGTCGGCCGCGACGAGCCGCTCCGCCATGCCTCGACTGCCTGGGTGTCTTCACGCACCGTGGCGGGCGTGCCGTCGACGATCGGAATGCCAAGGTGGGACACCCGTTGGATGAACTTGGCAATCCCGATGCGGGAGAACCGCGCAGCCTGACCCAGCGACAGGCTGCGCTCGCGAAACAGCGCCACCGCGAGGGCGAGCCGGATGCCCGGCTCCGCGAGCAACGAGTCATCATCCAGATGCACCAGCAACGCCTCCGGTCGATGTCGGTTGAGTACCATAACCGGGTGTTCACGCGCCTCCCGAAGTGCCGCTGACGGGTTGTTCTTTAGCTCGCGGATGCTGACTGCTTTCACCCTGCTACCTCGCTATGTAGGAACATACCGCGGGAACAAAGGCCGGGCAAGGCTCAGCGATTGTCGACTGCTCGCAGGGTCGCGGGGCCATGCCTGCCGGTGTTTCATGTTACACTCCACGAAAAGACGCCGGGCCAACTCCCAAGGCGTCGTCAACGAGGGTCGCAACCATGCGTTCGTTCAACACAGCCGGTCCTGTCAAGCCCGACAAGCACTACTGCATCCCGCCGCTTGAGCGCATCGACCTGGACGAAGTCTTGCGACTGGTGCGAGACGAACGGTACTTCGTGCTCCATGCGCCGCGCCAGACCGGCAAGACATCGGCGCTGCTGGCGCTGGCCGAAGTGCTGAACGAGCGCGGCTACCGGTGCGTGTACGTTACCTTCGAGACCGCCCGCACCGCGCGCGACGACGTGCAGCGGGCGATGCGCACGGTGCTCGCCGCGCTGGCATCACGGGCGCGGGCGACGCTGGACGACGGCTTTCTGGACGACATCTGGCCGGACGTGCTGGCGCGGGTCGGTCCGGACTTGGCGCTGGGCGAAGCGCTGTCTCGTTGGGCGCAGGCGTTACCGGGACCGCTGGTGCTGCTGATCGACGAGATCGACACGCTGGTGGGCGACTCGCTGCTGTCGGTGCTCCAGCAACTTCGCGCCGGCTATCCGACGCGCCCGGAGCGCTTCCCCCACAGCGTGGTCCTGTGCGGCATGCGCGACCTGCGCGACTACCGCATGGGTGCCGCCGGCAGCCCGTTCAACATCGCCGCGAAGTCGCTGCGGCTGGGCGACTTCACGCGCGGGCAGACGTTGGCGCTGCTGGCCCAGCACACCGAGCAGACCGGCCAAGCGTTTACGCCCGAAGCGCTGGAGGCGGTATGGACGCAGACCCGCGGCCAGCCCTGGCTGGTGAACGCGCTGGCGTACGGTGTCTGTTTCGAGAACAAGACGCTGCGCGAAGACCGGTCCCGCACGGTGACCGCGGATGACGTCGCCGCGGTGCGCGAGGAGCTGATCGTGAACCGGGTGACGCACCTGGACTACCTGGCGGACAAGCTGCGCGAGGATCGCGTGCGCCGGGTGATCGAGCCGATGCTGAGCGGCACCCACCGGCACACCTTCACGGACCGCGACATCAGGTACGCGCGCGACCTCGGGCTGCTGGCCCGCGACGCGCCGCTGCGGGTGGCCAACCCGATCTACGCCGAGGTGCTGCCGCGCGAACTCGCGTGGGTGGCGCAGGAGACGCTGGAGCTGTCGCCGCCGCGGTACGTGAGGGCGGACGGCAGCCTTGACGCGGAGTTGCTGATGGCGGAGTTCCAGGACTTCTTCCGCCGCCACTCCGAGCATTGGCGCAACCGCTTCGCCTACGAGGAGGCGTGGCCGCAGTTGCTGCTGCAGGCGTACCTGCAGCGCGTGGTGAACGGCGGCGGCCGCATCGAGCGGGAGTACGCGCTGGGGAGCGGCCGGGTCGACCTGCTGATCGTGTGGCCGCTGGCCGACCGGGTGCAGGAATTCGTGGTGGAGTGCAAGGTGGTACGCGAGCACGACGGGCCCGAGCGCGTGGTAGACGAGGGCGTGGAGCAGACGGCGCGCTACGTGGACCGCTGCGCGGCCGAGGCCGGTCACCTGGTCGTAATCGACCGGCGGGAGAACCGGAGCTGGGAGGAGAAGGTCTCCCGCACCCGGCGCCGCTCGGCGCACCTGCGACGCGGCGGCGGCGCCGTGCCGGTAGCGGTTTGGGGGATGTGAGTAGGAGGCGAATCGAACTGTGCCCGGCGCTGCGCGACGCGTGCTTGACCCGTCCGTCGCACGCCGCTGATACTGGCAAGCGGCGGACCGGTTGTCAGCCTTCGACCGAAGCGCGCGGCACGGGTCGGGAGAGAGGCGACATGGACAGAATCATCGTTGATGCAAAGATTCACTTCGGCAAGCCGTGCGTCGCCGGTACGCGAATCACGGTACAAGATGTCCTGGAACTCGTCGATCAGGATCTCCCCTTTGACCGGATCATTCAGGACTACTACCCCGACTTGACCGCCGCTGACATTCATGCCTGCATCCGCTATGCGATTGCCCTGGTGGGCGCAGAGGATATCCGTCTGCGGGCGGCGCCCGTCTGAGGTTTCTGCTCGACCAGGATGTCTACGCCTCAACTGCCCGGCACTTGGCTGGCTTGGGCCACGATGTTCAGCGCGCCGCTGACATCGGCCTGTCGAGAGCCGTGGATGAGGAGTTGCTCGAAGCGGCTCAGAAACAGGGCCGGTTGTTCGTCACCCGGGACCGCGACTTTGGTCGCATCGTCTTTCTGAAGCGCAAGCGCGCAGGGGTTCTCTATCTCCGTATGATGCCCGCAATGCAACATGCCGTTCATGAGGTGCTTGCGGAGGTACTCCGAACCAATAACGAGACCGTGCTGGCTCAAGCATTCGTCGCGATCACCCCCGGCGGTTATCGAATCAGAGAGCTGACGAACATGTAATGACGACAGTGCATGATTCGGGAGTGCCGGTGCTCGACATGGATGCCGTGGCAGCCGCCTCGCCGTGTGGGCCACCGTGATGGACACACGTTTCGTGCGCCGGGCTTCATACTACCAACTCACGATTCGACGGATGGTGATGAAGCGCCGTCGGCTCGGTGCTGATCGGTCAAGACAGCCATCAAGAAGCCGCTCTCCTAGACGAGCTTGAACACCGGCGCGGTGCGGCTTCCGTCCGCGAGCGCGTAGAACGCCACCTCGACCTCGCGACCGACCATGAGCTGATCGGTGCCGGCGTCGGCTCTTACGCCTTCAGCCCGGTCAACGCGATACCCCGGACGAAGTACTTCTGAGCGAACAGGAAGACCACAAGTATCGGTATCACGGCGATGCTCGCACCCGCCATTCGCGCGCCCTCCTCCTGAAACTCCACGCCCTGGGAAAAGAACGCCAGACCCTGCTCCAGAAGCATCTTGTTGGTTGTGTTCAGGATGATGAGCGGCCACAGGAAGTCGGTCCAGGAGTGCATGAATGAAAAAATGGCGATGGTGCCGATTGCCGGCTTGATGAGCGGCACGACGATGTGCCGGTAGCGCCCGATGATCGTGCAACCGTCGATCTTCGCCGAATCGAGAAGGTCGTCCGGTATCGCTTTCATGTTCTGTCTGAAGAAAAAGATCGCAAATCCCGTTATGAGAGCAGGAATGACGACCGCAGCATGGGTATCGACAAGCCCCAATTGATCCATCAACAGGTACAGCGGGACCAGCCGTGATTCGAACGGAATGATCATGGTGAACAAGATGCAGGAAAAGATAAACTCCTTGAACCGGAATCGAATCTTTTCGAACAGATAGCCGGTGAACGAGGCCAACAGCAGCTCCGCCACAACGATGATCACCGAAACCAACAGCGTATTCCAGTAGAACAAGGCCATTGGCACGACCTCGAACACCCGGAAGTAGTTCTCGATAGTGAAATTCTGCGGGTACAGGGTCGGCGGCCACTCGAAGATCTCCGACATCGGCTTGAACGAGGTCGATACCATCCAGTAGAATGGCGCGATATAGAAGATACCCGCTATTGACAGGACGGCGTACACAATCGAACGATAGATTCTTGTCTTGGTCTGGTAGCCGCTAACAGCAATCATCACCTGCGCCTCAGACCGCTAGTAGCTGTAGTCGAATCGGTAAAAAAACTTCCGTTGGAAATACGTCAGCAGCAGCACGATTGCGGCAAGTATGAAAGCAAACGCCTGTCCCACACCGAGACGGAAATCCAAGAAGGAAAGCTGGTATATCTGGAGTACGATGGTCAGCGTACTGTTCATCGGCCCGCCTTTGTGGATGACCCCGCTGCTCATCACGAACATCTGAGTGAACACCTTGAACGAACCCATTGTGTTGACAACAACGGCGAGCAATAGAATCGGCACCAGCAGCGGTATGGTTATCGACCTGGTTACCTGGAAACCGGAGGCCCCGTCGACCCGCGCGGCTTCGTAGAAGTTCTCGGGTATGGCTTTCAACCCGGCCAGGAAGATGACCATGGAAAAACCCATCGCCCGCCAGATGGTCATCACAATGATGGATCCAAGTGCATACTTGGGATCGGTGAGCCAACCGATCTTTGTGGTAGCGCCCAGCCTCTCGAAAACAAAGTTCAAGATGCCGATATCGCGATTGTAGATCCACATCCACAGTTGTGAAATAGCAACCAATGAGACCACCATTGGCATAAAGAATATCGTCCGATATAGGACAGAACCGCGGGTCATTCGATCGAGAAAAAGGGCTACCACAAGCCCGATAAGGGTGCCGCCCGTGACAACTCCGACTACGTAGACGAACGTATTAACCATGGCGCGCCAGTGGATCGGGTCGGTGAAAATCTCGAAGTAGTTGTCAAGCCCGACGAACGTGAACGCTCCTGTCAACAGGTCATAGGCGTTGAAGCTTACGAACAGAGCAAAAAACACGGGATAGTAGTGGATGGCGAGGAAGAAGGCAAAGATTGGAACCAGGAACAGGTAAGCGCTTACTTCCTCGTGGTGCTTTCTGAATACGCCGCGGAGCCTGTTGGTAGCGCTCGCTGCAATCATGTCTGTCCTCCGTCAGGCAGGAACTCCAATAGGACAAACGTGGACTTCCCACAGAGCTTGCGGGAGGCCCACGTCGAAACTAATCGTCGAACGGAACCTTGATCTCTGAAATGTATCGGGTCTCGGTGATTTCTTCGTACGCCGCTACCATCCCGTCGAGAGCGTCATCCAGCGACTTCGTCTTGCTCAGAAAGGCCTCGATCTCTCGGCCCACCTGCGTGTAGTAGTCGGTCGCTCCGGTGCCTTGCATCCTGGACCTCAGATTTTTCTGTTGGGTCGCGATCTTCCACGGCTCTTCCGATTGGAACTTGGGCAGCATGGAGGCGCTCATGTAAGGCGGCAGAAGCGAAAAGCTGCCGATGTCGAACAGCTCGGAAATGTTCTCATCCTGGATAATATAGCCAAGGAAGCGCCATGCCTCATCCGGATTCTCGGAGTCCTTGTACACGGACACGGGCCGGACCGCGAGGATGGTCGAAGAATACTCGCCGGTTGGGATATTGTCGATGATCCAGTTCAGATCCGGTGCATTATTCGATATCCGGGCGATGTCGTAGATGCCTTCGGCGGAAATGGCGTTCAGGCCCTGGTGGAAGGCCTCTCTCGGCTCACCCATTCGGAAATCTCCGGCCTTGTCGGTCCAGGTGACGTCATAGATAAACTGCAGCGCGTTGCCCCACGCCTGTCTGCCGTCCGGAGTCATAACATCGGCCGCCGAGTTGTCGTCGTTCAACCACGTCCCGCCCGCACTATGCATCCACGCACCGAAGGCCCAGGCGGGGTCCTGGATTCGGAACGTGAACCCAGCCCTGGTGATATTGCCGGATGCATCGGTCTTGACCAGTTTCCTGGCGTATTCCCGAAGCTCGTCCCAAGTCTCTGCACCGCGCATCGGCAGGCCGGCTTCCTGCAGGTAGTCCGAGTTGTAGTAGAGTTGCTGCCAGTGTGTAAACAGGTTGATGATCATCACCGGTTTGTCCAGGTCGCCATCCTGGTGAGCCATCTTTCGAAACGTCGGGTGCAGCGAGTTCTCGTCCATTATCTTTGCGATGGGTTCTGGCGCCTCATTGAAAAAGCCCGCCGACGCCAACGTCGAATTGTCGATGTCGTGGATCTGAATGATGTCGGGCACATCCTTGCCTGACCTGAGCACCAACCTGATCTTGGTGCCATAGTCTCCCCACGACCCGGTTTGCCGTTCGATGTTGATCGTCGTGTTCGGGTTCGCGATCATGTATTGTTCGGCCAGGTTGGTAACCCAAACCACGTCCGTGGCGCAGTACACGGTCGAGGCAGGCGACGCGCTGTTCTTCGCCGACGGCGCTAGACGAGCTTGAATACCGGCACCGTGCCACTTCCGTCGGCGAGCGTCTCGAACGCCACCTCGACCTCGCAACCGACCTCGATCTGATCGGCGTCGGCGTCGAGGTCCACGATGTTGGACTGCGAACGCCTTCCGCCAGATCGATCTGCGCCAAGACCAGCGGCAGCCGTCCCTGGTGTCGGGGGTGGTACGGTCGGTGCAGCACGGCGTAGCTGAAGATCGTGCCACGGCCGGAGGCGTCACGCCACTGCATGGCGCTTGAGCCGCACGCCTGGCAGCGCGTACGCAACGGCAACGCCCACGTGCCGCATGCGCGGCAGCGCTGGAGCCGGAGTTTGCCCTCGCGCGCAGCAGCGAAAAACGGTGCCGCCCCTACCGCCGCCGCCGATGCGCCCGGCGTCGACACAGCCGCCGTCTCCGCGGCCGCCACCGGCAACCAGGCTGATTCGGTCATGCCTTCGCCTCCGGCGACAGCAGCAACGTCGAGTGATGCTGCAGCGTGCCGCCGTTGCCGCTCACCAGAATGAGCTGGTTGGCCGCTTGCCGCTGGCCACCCTGTCCGCGGCCTTGAATGATCGCCTCCGAGATCGGCGTCATCCCCCACATGTAGTAGGAGGAAAGCTGCCCCCCGCCGGTGTTGGTCGGCAGTGAACCGCCGCGCCCGATGGCCCCCGACGCGGCGAACGGGCCGCCTTCGCCCTTGGCACAGAAGCCGTAGTCTTCGAGGGTGGTAATGACCGTGTAGGTGTAGCAGTCATAGAGCTGGCACTGGCTCACGTCGGCGAGCTGCGCGCCGGCCATCGCCAGCGCCTTCGGGCCCGACCGCTTGGCCGGCGACTCGGTCAGCGGATCGAAGCCCGCCCAACCCACGTCGTGGTGGTGAGCTTGTGCGAACCCACGGATGTAGACCGGTGGCTGGGCGCCATCCCGGGCCCGCTCAGCGGACGTCACGATTACCGCTACGCCGCCGTTGGAGATTAGGCAGCAATCCAGCACGTGAAAGGGTTCGACCACCCACGGCGATGCGTGGTAGCCGTCCAGATCCAACGGCTCGCGCTTGGTTGCACGTTCGTTGAACGCCGCCCACTTGCGTTGCGCGATGGCGACCTGCCCGAGTTGATCCTGCGTGGTGCCGTACAGGTCCATATGGCGGCGAGCGCCCGACGCATAGGCGGGAATCGGGCCGGCCCAGCCGTACATCTGCCGCAAGCTGTCGAGTGCCGACATCGGCCGCCCGCCCGCATACGCAGCCCCGGCGCGCCGCCCTTCCTTCAACGGATCGTCGGCGAACACGCAGCAGACGACATTCGCCAGTCCGGCGTGCACCGCCATCGCCGCGTACTGGACCATCTGACCGGCGCTCGATCCGTAGCCCTGCATGAAGGTCAGCAGGTCGAGCTCCCGCAGCCCGAGCGCCCGCTGCAACGACACGTCGATTCCCTGCGTCACTCCCGCGTTGATGAGCAAGCCATCGAGCTGCGACTTGTCGAGCCCGGCATCCTCCAGCGCCAGGTAAACCGCCTCGACCGCGAAGTCCTCCGCGCTACGATAGACCCGCCCCATCTCGGTCATGCCGAGCCCGCACACGGCGGTCGCGCCTTGCGTTGATGTGATGTCGACCCGCTCACGCCCACCCAGTATAACCTACCGGCCATCGAAGCACAGGCTGGTCCCTCTCTGGAGCTCGCAGGATCGCGGGGCATGCCTGCCAGCGTAAGCATGATACACTCCATGAAAAGGCGCCGGGCCAACCCCCAGGCGTCGTCAACGAGGGTCGCAACCATGCGTTCGTTCAACACTGCCGGTCCGGTCAAACCCGCCAAGCACTATTGCATCCCGCCGCTTGAGCGCATCGACCTGGACGAGGTCCTTGGGCTGGTGCGAGACGAGCAGTACTTCGTGCTGCACGCGCCGCGGCAGACCGGCAAGACGTCCGCCGCCACTGCGAGCACTGGCGGAACCGCTTCGCGTACGAGGAAGCGTAGCCGCAGTTGCTGTTGCAGGCGCACCTGCAGCGGGTGGTGAACGGCGGCGGCCGCATCGAGCCGGAGTACGCGCTGGGGAGTGGCCGGGTGGACCTGCTGATCGTGTGGCCGCTGGCCGACCGGGTGCAGGAGTTCGTGGTGGAGTGCAAGGTGGTGCGCGAGCACGACGGGCTGGAAAGCGTGGTGGACGAGGGCGTGGAGCAGACGGCGCGCTACGTGGACCGCTGCGCGGCCGAGGCCGGTCACCTGGTGGTGATCGACCGGCGGGAGAACCGGAGCTGGGAGGAGAAGATCCAGATCAGCGAAGGCAGCCTTCGCCGCGGGCGTGTGCTCGACCTGGATCCATCCATCGCGGATGGCTGCGGCCAACTCTGCCGCCCCCGGCAGGTCCGCGCCGGCCAGCACCTCGTCGCGCACCGTGTTGGTGATCGTCAACTGGCCGAACAGCCTGCGAAGCAGATCGAATTCCCCCGCGGCGGCCAGCCCGATCAGTGGACTTGCGTCGGCCGCGACGAGCCGCTCCGCCATGCCTCGACTGCCTGGGTGTCTTCACGCACCGTGGCGGGCGTGCCGTCGACGATCGGAATGCCAAGGTGGGACACCCGTTGGATGAACTTGGCAATCCCGATGCGGGAGAACCGCGCAGCCTGACCCAGCGACAGGCTGCGCTCGCGAAACAGCGCCACCGCGAGGGCGAGCCGGATGCCCGGCTCCGCGAGCAACGAGTCATCATCCAGATGCACCAGCAACGCCTCCGGTCGATGTCGGTTGAGTACCATAACCGGGTGTTCACGCGCCTCCCGAAGTGCCGCTGACGGGTTGTTCTTTAGCTCGCGGATGCTGACTGCTTTCACCCTGTTACCTCACTATGCAGGAACATACCGAGGGAACAAAGCACGGGCAAGGCTCCAGCGTCACCCAACACACGCCACGGCAACACATCCCGCCACGCTGCCAGATGGGCCTACACGTTCGTATCCGTGTGCCCGTAGTGCGGCACGCTAGCGTGACCGGCGGAGGACCGCCAGCCGGCCGCCCGGCGTCAGACCAGGTCGCTGACTCTGCGGATGGGCGAATAGAAACCGACCTCCACCATCCGGGCGAGCAGCGCGTCAGCCTCCGCGGCGGAAACGATGCGATTGGCTGCCAGCGCCTGGAGGATGCCGATGGTGCCGGTGACGAGGATTCCGTGGCTGGCGCAGCGGCGGCGCGCCGTACGGTCGTCGCTCACCACGACCCGGCCCCGCTGCAGAGCGAACGCGATGCACGACGCTTCACCGGCGCCGAAGGTGCGCAGAAGTTCAGCGAACGACTCTCGCTCGGCCGTGTCCATCGGCCCAGCTTGGCTGATCGCACCGGCCGAGAGTGCCGCTTCCACTGCCTCCAGTCCGGCATATCCCCCGGCGCGGCCGGCAGCGAGCTCCACGAGCACCTGCTCGGTTACGGACAGCGACTTGCCGTAGCGGTCCACGAGCAGGCCGAAGCATCCGGCGAGGGCAAAGTTGCCCAGCGTTACGGTATCGAAGAAGAATCGCCTCCACGGCCGATCAGGCACTCAGATGATCGTCAGCCGACATCGCAGTGTACTGGTCAATGCCGTGCTCGGAGAGCCAGCGCCGGAGATCGAGGACGTGCATGCCGAACGATTCCGCCAGCTTCCCGATGCTGATGAAGCCTCCCGCGAACGCCGCCAGCGCGTGACGCTGCCGGATGGGCAAGTCGTCCACGGGTACCTGGTAGCATGCAAAGATAGCGTCGCGCACGAGTTGCCCCTTGCTGGTCTTGCGCGCTGCCGCGAGGCGCGCAAGCTGGTCGTTGGTGGCAGGATCAATCTTCACGTGCAAGGTTGCGTCATGCGCCATCCGAGTCCTCCGAGCGGCCAAGATGCTGTACAAGAGTACCTGATAATCTACATAGGTTCAAGGCGCGGCAAAGGCCGGCCAGGCCGGCCGGCCCCGGCAAAGTGACCGGTCACTTTCAGGGCGATCCCATGCTGATGAGGCCTGAAAATCCCTGGAGGCAGTCTCCATCGCGGGCGCGCTGCTCATCCTCGCCGCGCTGCACCGCCAGCTTGCGGGTCGCTCAGGGA